>JAAYOV010000037.1 GCA_012520095.1 Tissierellia bacterium
TTACAAAGGAGAGTGAGTAAATGAAAAGAATCGCAGTATTCACACTGCTTCTTCTGTTCATACCGACAGCTGTCTTTGCTCATGGGCTGAATTTGACTTTAGTTGAGCCCGGGGTGTTGAAGGCTGAGTATGAAGGTGGAGGGTTTTCTCCTCGAATGGTCTTTACTTTATATAATGCGGAAAATGAAGTCGTATTAGAGGGACCGATCGATGAAAATGGTGAATTCCACTTTGATAAAAATATAGAATTTGCAAAAGCAGAAGTCGATGATGGCATGGGTCATAAGGCAACCTATGTGGTGGGAAGCAAAGCAAGGACTGAAATACCGAAGGTACCCGTCGTCATTGCGGTGTTTGCCCTTATTGGAATCATCTTCTACATGTCAAATAAAAAGAAGCAGAAGGCACAGAGTTCATAGTAGGAAGTGAAAAAGGAGCCGGGCGTATGTTATGCTCGGCTCCTTTTTGATTGGGTCTTTACAGTAAAAGCAGAGATGATTTCATCTCTGCTATGTGCTCCGGGTTGAGTCCGTTTACTTTTTAAACTTATTGACAATGCTCATGGCGCCTTGGTAGGCTCCGTCCACTCCTTTTGCGGCAATTCCTGTGATTTTGTCGACGCTGTCGACAATGCCGGGCGCCACTTGAATGATGTGATCGATCTCTTCTTTTCTTGCAGCAATCATCGTCCTTGCCAGTTTAACAGTTCGGATGAATTCGATGAGAAGGACAATCAAAAAGACGACAAAGACGATTAGGGCGATCCACAGCAAGCTCATCAGGAGATCTTTCAGGGTGAAGACAATTTGTGTATTCATGTCAATCCTTTCTATAGTTGGTGTATGGCGAGCCCTTGCGTGGCCATGAAAGCTTCGGACAGGGCTTCAGGGAGTGTGGGATGGGCGTGAATAGTCGTGTAGAGATCTTCAGCGCTCATATGGTGGGAGATGGCAAGTGTCGCCTCGGAAATCAGATCGCTTGCTCCGGCGCCTAAAATATGTACACCGAGGATCAATCCTTCTTCCGAGGTCAGGACTTTGATAAAGCCGTCTGTCGTCGCATCGCATTGAGCCTTTGAGGCGGCCACGAACGGGAATTTCGCGCTTCTATAAGAAAGTCCTTCCAACTTTATTTCTTCTTCGGTCATGCCGACGCTGGCCAGTTCCGGAATCGTAAATGTACAGGCCGGAATGGCGCCGTAGTCGATGGGAGAATCATCCCCGGCAATACGCCCTACGATATAGAGTGCCTCGTGTGTTGCGACGTGAGCCAGCATTTCACCTCCGATGACATCGCCTGCGGCATAGATGCCCGCGACGTTCGTCTCCATGAACTCATTGACGTGGATGCCTTTATCGTCGAAGTTGACTCCTGCCGCCTTGAGGTCGAGGCCGTCTGTGTTGGGGATGCGTCCTGCGCTCATCAGAACTGTGTCGACAATGACGCTTTCTATTTCTTTTTTACCCTGAAAATAGACTTCCAGACCATCGTCTCTTTTTTCGATCCGTTGGAGTCGACCTCCGAGGTGGAATTGAATCCCCTTTCTTCGCATGTAATTTTGCAGACGACGCCGGATTTCTCCATCTTCTCTTTTTAAAAATGTCCTGCCGCTTACATGAACCTCGCTACCGTAAGCTCTAAAAATGGAGGCGAATTCAAGTCCGATGACGGAGGCGCCTGAGATGAAGAGGCGCTTGGGGACGTGGTCAATATTTAATATTTCATCACTTCCGATCACTCCGGGAAGATCCATTCCCGGGATGGGCGGATCGAAAGCTTTGGAGCCGGTGGCGATGAGGATGTTTTTCGCCTCTAATATTTCCGCTCCTTCTTCTGTCAATACTTGTACTCGCTGGGAGTCAAGAAAAGAAGCGTTGCCTTTAATGGAGACAACTCCTCGTTTTTCAAGGAGAGTTTCAATGCCTTTGACGAGGTTTTCCGTCACCTGATCTTTTCTCTTTTGCACGGCGCTGAAATCAAGAGAGTATCCGTCAGTGAGGATTCCGAAGTCTTCAAGGCCGCTCATCTGCTCATAGATAAGAGCGCTTTTAATAAGAGCTTTGGTGGGAATACATCCTCGATTCAGACACGTCCCTCCCGCTCGATCCCTTTCGACAAGAATGGATTTAAGTCCTAACTGTGATGCGCGAAGTGCCGCTGCATAACCGGCAGGTCCTCCTCCGATAATTAACAGATCCTCCATATATCCTCCTGTCATCAATGGGTGTTATTGAATCTATACCCATGTTTTCGCTTGGTTTAATGGTATACTTTTGCCGGAGGTAAAATGAATTATATCTATATACTCCGCTGTTGCGACGGCAGTTATTATACCGGTTGGACGACGGATGTGAACAAACGATTTGCTCTCCATTGTGAAGGCAAGGGGGCAAAATATACTCGCTCACGCCGACCCCTTGCGCTTGTCTATGTAGAGGAGGTGGAAAGTCAAACGGAAGCTCGCAAGCGGGAAGCGGCGATAAAAAAGCTCTCTCGCAAGGAAAAAGAGGCGCTCGTAGAGAGCGTCAATGGGGAAGAGAGCTCAGATGGTAGAGTTGATTGCCTATGCGGACCTTCTTCGCCTCAATAAGAAGGGATGTGTGTCCCAGTGAGACGGAGAAGTTGGGGTGGCTCATCGCAGGCATCTCTTCAAAGAAGTCTTCGTCAAACAGATCGAAGTCCATTTCCAGCTCTTCCAATGCCTCAAACAGGTCTTCTTCATACGACAGATCCATAACCGGCATGATTCCCACAGCATCATAGACGATAGGGGCCAGCCCTTCGCCTTGATGAGCTGAAGGGAAGTCATCGGAAAAGAAAAACGAGATGACTCCCTCAAATTGGACACTGGTCTCGTCGTGCAGGTGGATTCGGATGGTTTCACGGCGTGTATCAAAGGAAATATCCTTGATGCCGTTTCGTGTCATTTGCTCTAACAGTTCTTGTATCATATGTTCTCCTATAATGGATATAGCATAAGACAGAGCGAAAATCCAGTAAAATCAA
>JAAYOV010000038.1 GCA_012520095.1 Tissierellia bacterium
ATATTGCTTTAAACGTCTCCAATACACCGGTTGGTTATAAAACTATGGTCACTCGAAAGTTTAACCGGGGTACTTTTGACACTCAAGCAGTCATCAAGAAATATGTACCGGATGGCTCATTTGCTTCAAGTACTCATCCGCCTCACGAGGTCAACTACAACCGCCAAATTAAGCAAATCTACATGAACTTTGCTGATGATTTGGTTAATCCTAGAAGGCGTAGTGTAACAAATTATAATGAGCATGGGCATTTGATAGATGATTTTGAGAACAGAGTGGATCGCAACTCTAATTTTGGGTAATCATTGACGCGAGTTGCAGAAGCGATAAACCGGGAAATGAAACCGGGCGTATCTTATAATGAGGCATGTCAGAATCTCGGCAAAAAGATGCTAGGCGCAAGAAATTCAGTTGTTTCATATTTATTTGACGGCATTACCGGGGGGAAGTATCTGGAAATTACAGGCATTGTAGTTCCTACCGGCACGCCTCAAATCGTTATGAAATGGAAGCTTTTGCAAAATTTTTTGGGCTCAGTTTACAAACAACGGCTCGCTTATGTGAAAAAATTCTTCCCGAGCGCTATTGATGAGTTCGAAAAAATATTGAAAGGATTGATTTAAAATGATTAATGTACAATCAGAACAATACCAGAACTTGAATCAACGATATCGGGCAGTAACCGGCTATATCATTCCGCTTGAGATGATCTCCGATTCTGAAACGATGGAGAATCTTGAGAGATATGTATCCATGTGCGAAAAAGAAGGTCGAGATGTGTTCCCGGACATTTATAAATGGGACTATTCACTAGACTACTAACCGCCCCCGGGACGGTTTTTTATTGCAGAGAAAGGAGGTAATCCTCTCTATCTCGCCCTCGGCAAGGCGTTAAGGGGAGAGATGAAGATTCTCTCAGATATTTGAGCACCTGTTCCTTGAAAAAGATCGATTCTTTTAGAATTGCTCTTCAGCTTTCAAAAGGCATCTTCCCATTATGACTTTTCTCTGGCAAGTATATCGCTGATATCGGGCGTGAGCGCAGACCTGACAGAGAGCAGTTAGCGGGGTATAATATTAGTGCAGCAAGAAAAGCAAAAGAAGCATTAGAATCAATACCTCGCATACCTCAGCACTCTTCATTGATTGAGATAACTCGAAAAAAAAGCACATATAGCAAGGAGCTGTATGTTGGGCGTCAAAATAAACACATTACAGGAATCAAGGGGTATATTTCTTCTTCAGAAGCACGGACACGGTGTGGATGGGGACCTGCAAGTGAGATCACTATCCATTCTGATGAAGTTCAGATAATAATTGACCGTTATTCTGGAAAAGGGATTGTAGACAGTACTCGTGACGGTAAAGCCAGGAGTGTTGAATATCTCTCCACAAATCAGATACTGGGGATTTATTACAAAGATGGAGTACCCTACGAAACAAGAAAAGCAGCTATTCACTACTGTAAAGATAGTGCGCATTTCGTGCCAGACGAAGGAAAAGGTTATGACTAAGGAAACGAATTGGAAAGAAATCGAAAACGCAGATAATGTGCGAGTTTTTTTTAAAGACGGGGAAGTATGGGAGGGTGACGCAAGTTATCTTGACATTACCGATGAGGGCGACACATTAGCTTTTTGGTTCAAAGGAAAACCATACACTTTGATGCTTAGTGAAATCGACTATTGTGAACGTATTAAATAAAGATTATTTTCCGCCCCCGAGGCGGTTTTTCATTGCAGAAAAAAGGCAGGTGATCTCTGATCTCGCCCTCGGCAAGGCGTTAAAAGGTCTTTTAGTTTTGCGCCTAACCGGGTTTGTACCGGAGAGAATACGCCTTATCGAGCGATAAAAACGGAGAAGTAAGATGGACGAAAGCAAAGACGGAATCAACACTTGACTTGCAGGGTTCAATGGGAAGTAATGACGGCAAAACCTTTACCCGGGAAGATGTAGACAACGTCGTAGAAAGCAGACTTGCGAAGGAGCGCAAAAAAGCTCCCCCTAAGGAAGAGCTCGATGCTTTTCGAACCCGGCAAGCCGAGCAAAAGAAGAATCAACCGGAAGATCAACAAATGGCAGAACTGCAAAGACAGCACGATGAGGCTTTGGTGAAACTACAAGCTTACCAAGATCGTGAAGCTGTAATGCTCAAAGGTGTTTTGCCTGAATTTGCCGAGTTTGCAGTTTATTCAAGTACGAAGACAGGTAACCGATGATTCGGACTTTTATGCGAGACTTGATAAATGGCAAGACAAACACTCGATTTGTGATTTCGAAAAGAGGTTCTGTGTCGGTTATAACCAGTGGGATGAGACACAAAACGAGTTGTAAAAACGATCCTTTCAGTTCTTTCAAAGTAAGTGTAGAAATGAGTTTTATAAGATGTTGTCGTTGAGCTCACACTCTTGCTGAGCAAGGCATCCTATTTATTCCTTAGGTTAAAAAAGAAATGTGATAGGTTCTGCAGTAAATGAAGATATGACGACTTTAGCGTTTTTCAAGTAGAGGACTTCACAATTTCCGTCATCTGCGGCATAAAGATTCTTTAGAGTCGGGTTTTCGTCCAGCATATGTTGCCTCGCTTCTTGCCTGTCGTCCCGGATGGCTTCCGCCTCGATCCTGATCCAGGTGCCGTCTCCTTTGCTGGCGCAAATTTCAATTTTTGGATTTGCTTTCATCTGCTTAAAAACGGGTTTGATATTGCCGGTTTGAATATAAAGTTTCTCTTCAAAGATATCAATTGCACCGAAAGGGCGGACTCGGGGTTGATCGCTGTCTACAGTCGCCAGGAAAAACATGGGGCAAGCCTTCAAATAATCGAAGACTTCTCTTACTTCTTTCATTTCAGAGACCTCCTTTAGTTTTGATAACGTGCATTATGTCATACCATGTATAGTGTATATGAAAACGCAAAGAAACTTCAATATGATCCGGCTATACAAAGTGCAGTTTCTCTGGATAAAACAACGAATAAGGGGCTCATATAAAGATTCGAGACTATCCGTTCTTATACTGAACAATAGACTCAAAAGGTTTAAAATTATACTATGAAATTAATAAACCACATGAGTTAGTAAGAGAGATGAAAAAGACATTGGTGGGGATCAAAAAGAATCGAAAAAGCTTAGGCTGGAGCACTTTCGTTGCCTTCGCAAGCGTCTTTTCAGACAGTGCGATACTACACGATGCAATCGGAGCAGATGTATCGGACTTGCTCATTATTAAGAAGAGAATCCAAGGCAAGAAGGAAATGAAAATGATTGAAAATAAATTCGATTTTTGTCTGCGATCGACGTGATTACTTCCGTGTCGATGTCGTCTTTTGATGCGGCTGTCTTTGAGCTTGTCTTGGCCGGACTCCCGGATTGTTTCCATCGCGGGGCCGGGATTCTTATAGGAATTTTGTTCCTTTTAAGTCGAACATAAAAGACATAAGTAGAACACATTCATGCACTATCCGTGCTTGAGTTTCGGGGGAGGGAGCAATGTATTGCTTTGTAAATAGGAATCATAAGGAGGTTGCATATGCTTAGGAGATGTGTTTTGGAAGACAAAGAGGTATGGCGTCAGCTGAATTTAGAGTTTATGTCCTACGAGTACGAAGACGAAAATGTTTGGGAAAATCCTATTGAGAAGGGAGATCCGGGGCGAA
>JAAYOV010000039.1 GCA_012520095.1 Tissierellia bacterium
TAAACTCCTTTCATTAATAATATATGGTTATGTGATCACCTTACGGTGTGAAGCGGGTTGAGTCGGTCAATACCGACGATGAAATAAATTGCTCTTATGAAAAATATTCATATTGATGAGCGAAGTATAAGAAACTTGATCCGAGCAGGTTCCGAAGCCAAAAATGATAGATAGGTTGTGGTTGTCTGTTATTAAACGTATGGTTTTTCAGCATCTCTCTTTTTCCTGTATTCATTTTCCTATTTAGAAAGCAAAAACTGCGGCACATAATTTTTTCATTGCTGCAACAGTTGCTGTTTTTACAGTCCCAAAGCTCCTTTGTCCATCGCACGGGAACAAAGAAACAATCAACTATTCCAGTAGGTCTTCTGACTTGTGTCTCAAACGATGATCGGCTCGCCTTCTCAGAAATTATTTCCAATGGCTGACTTTCGTCAAACAGCTGACCCTCTCGACATCTACAGCGCCGGCAGCGTAGGGATTTTCACCCTTTTCTCTTGTTCAACCCGGTATTCGTCATGCGATATACAAGGTCACTGGAACAGGCTATTCAATTTTACTATTTATCATAAATAAAAGGTTATAGCGATTTTGCCTTTTGTTTAAAGGGCAGAATATCACCATAACCATTTTTGGTAATGATTCTTACGACAGCAGTAGGTCTCCCGGCTTACATCTCAAACGAAAATAAATCCTGTCTTCTCAAGGGATCCCTCAATGACCGGCTTTCACCGACGGAGTTATTTCTCGATGTCTACGGTATTGGTTAAATGTGGGGAATTGGATATTTTCCTTACCCCGTTTCCTTGTTAAGCTTCGAAACCTGGCAAATCGCCTTTACAGCAACGAAGCCACTGCTCGTACTTTTCCAAAATAATTGTACTATAGCGAATATATAATTGCAAGTACCACGAAGATGAGTGTTTCACAATCTGTTACTATAATAAAAGGTGAAAGATTGAAGGCGTAGCAAATCAAGTGCTCACCACCGTTTCGGCAACTTAAACCGTACTATGTAGTATAGAAAATCATAAAACACTCTTGCATATATTTCGTGATGATTCAGCCAAAAATAAAAGCAATCGCCATAATAAGTTTTAATAATATATTTCACCCTTTACCAGCGTGACGGCTCTTCCTCCAATGACGATTTCCACTCGGTCTTCGTCATCGAGGAGACTGACGATCTCTGAAGGTCGTCCCATTGCCTCTCCCTGAATGAAGACGGTTTGATCTCCTTTTTTGAGGAGATTGTTTTTATAGAGGTAGTAAGTCAGGGCACCGTTAGATGTTCCCGTTGCGGCTTCCTCGTCGATGGCGTATCTCGGAGCGAAGTTTCTGACGTGGATCTGTCCGTCCTTTGACTCTGTCGTAAAGGCGTGTACACCGACGACGTCATATTTTTCTGAGAGCTGACTCAGCTTCGCAAAGTCGGGGCTGATGGACGAGAGAACCTCTTCATCCTTTACAGGGAGCATGATATCGGGCAGACCGGTGGAGATCATCTCCGGTAGCAGAGGACTGTCTGTATCAGGCGTTGCATCGGCAATCCCCATGATGTGATACAGGTCTCTGAGAGCCTGCTCATCTTCGATGCGTCCGAAGGTTTCCGGCTCTCCCATCTGCATAAAGATCATGCCGTCTTTCAGCTTGACGCGGAGATTTCCGGCAAGGGTCTGATTGGTACATTCTCCGTTAGAAGGGATGATTCCTTCTTCGCAAAGAGCGTGGAAAAGGGCGATGGTGGCATGTCCGCAGAGATCCACTTCCGCCTCCGGTGTGAAATAGCGAGTGTGGAAGGCGTTTTCTCCGATTTGTCTGACGAATGCCGTCTCGGAGTAGCGCAGTTCCGCGGCTGTCTTTTGCATGACTTCTTCTTTTGGAAAGTCAGCAGCACCCAAAAGCACAACTCCTGCGGGATTGCCTCCGAAGAGTTCTTTTGAAAATGCGTCTACAATATAGAATCTCATCTGTCTGCCTTTCTTTTGACATGTGCAGGAGAAATCAGCAGTGAATCTTTTGAAAAAGAAATGTTCCTCGGTTACTCCATGCAGCAGTACTTGTATTTTTTTCCGCTTCCGCAGGGACAGGGATCATTTCGTCCGATTTTCTTTGAGCGAAGCGTCGTGTCTTGGCGGAAGGAGGATCGAATGGACATTTTTTCTTCTTTTGACAAAAGCGCATCCCACTCGGGCAGTTCATAGAGCCATTTTGCTTTGGCGCCGAGCATGTTGTAGTAGAGGGAGTGCAAGTCTATGTCAAGTTTTATGTGACTATTGAGCTCCAGCTCTTCCACAGAGAGCTTCTCTTTGAGAGAGTCGTTGATGCCTTCGAGAAAACCGCCCAGAACATCTTCGTCCAGATCAAAATGCTGCGCCAGTTCGGCGACGGTTCCTTCAAATCCTTCCGGATATTGCGCCAAGAGTTTCTCATAGGCTTTCTTCTCTTCCTCGAGATAGTAGGCGTAGAAGTAGTTGCGCTCTTCCGGCGAGCCGTTTTCCGCTTTTTTTCTCCAAGTTTCGATAATTTTCATTTTTCCTCACAAAAGTGTATTTTCTTTCATACTACCTGAAAACTGTTCTCGTGGAAAGAATGGTATACTTTATATGTATCGGATGTGAATGACGAACATGAATGTTTTAGGGGGTTATTTATGAGTTTGAAAGGAAAAATGCTCATCGCTCAAGGTGGAGGACCCACGGCGGTTATCAATCAGTCCTTGGTGGGAGCCATTCTTGAAGCGCGCAGGAACCCGAATGTGACGGAGGTTTATGGCGCACTACGAGGGGTTGACGGGATTGTCAACGAAAATTTTTTAGATCTTGACTTCGAAACCGAGGAGAATTTGGAAAGAGTGGCATCGACTCCCTCGTCGGCTCTTCTTTCTACGAGGGCGAAACCGGACAGAGAATATTGCCGCCGCATGTTTGAGGTCATCCGCCATCACGATGTGAGATATTTTTACTATATCGGAGGCAATGACTCTTCAGATACAGTGCGCATCGTCAAGGAATTTGCCGACAGAGCCGACTACGATCTGGTGGCGGTGCACATTCCAAAGACAATAGACAATGATCTCATGGAAAACGACCATACGCCCGGCTTCGGTTCGGCTGCGCGCTATGTGACGCAGGTTTTTCAGGGGGTCAATCAGGACAATCGCTCTCTGGAAGGCGTGTATATAGGAATTGTGATGGGACGCCACGCCGGCTATCTGACAGCGGCGAGTGCTTTGGCAAAAACCTATGAAGATGACGGGCCGCATCTCATCTATCTTCCGGAAGTGCCTTTTGTCATGGAGAACTTCTTGGCCGACATCAAAGAAGTCTATGAGAGACTCGGGCGCTGCGTCGTCGCCGTCAGCGAAGGAATATGCGACGACAAAGGCAATCCCATTATCACAAAGCTTGTCGAGGCGGAGTCTGATGCCCATGGAAATGTTCAGCTCTCTGGCACAGGTGCTCTTGGCGATCGGCTCTCGCAGGAGATAAAAAACGGACTTGGCATTTCCCGGGTGCGTGTTGACACCTATGGATATCCGCAGCGCTCCTTTGCAGGCGTCGTCTCCGACGTCGATGCAAGAGAGGCAAGAGAAGTAGGAGCGATGGCGGCAAAGTATGGTCGAGACGGTCTGAGTGGATCGGTTGTGATCCGACGCACAGGCGACTATGTCGTGGAGTATGATTTAGTCGATCTGGAAGCGGTTGCGGCCAAGACGAAGGTAATGCCTAAGAACTTCATCAACAAGAAAGGCAATCATGTCACGGAGGCATTCATCAAATACGTCAAGCCCCTTGTGGGAAGCAGTCTTCCCGAAACGGCGCGGCTTCGAAGTCCTCAGGTCGAGCGCACTTTCCATCAAAAAATGGAAAATACAGGAGAATAGAGTAATGCCTCTCTTCTTGTTGCCAACGGAGGAAAAGATATGATAGAAACACCTCAGCTTTTTCTGATTCCTACAAAAGCGGAAGAACTTCCTCGCCTGATGGAGATCGAGCAGCATCCGGAGAACAGGCCGGAGTTGTTTGTCAGCACTCTTGAGGAACACGAATTCCATCGAACCGACGAAAACTTCAGGCTTTTTTCCATCTTTGAAAAGGAGGAAGGAAAACGGGGAGACATGGTCGGCTACGCCATGGTGCAGCTCGATTTCCATAGTAAGACGTATCTTCTGAGAAGATTTGCGTTTATGAAAAAAGACAGAGGATACGGGCGCGAGACATTGGTCGCCCTGATTCACCACTGTTTTGATGAGCTCAAATTGAATCGCTTTTACTTGGATGTCTATCCTCATAACGATCGGGCCATCCATCTGTACGAAAGTGTCGGACTTGTATGGGAAGGAACGATGCGGGAAAACTATTGTTATGAGGGGAAATTTCTCGATCAGAGACTTTACTCTATGCTCAGGAAGGAGTATGAAGCCGGCAAGTTGGCAAATCAATAATATGCCTTTTTTTCATTGAATGTGGGAGCTGACTTCGGTCGGCTCCTTCTTTAAGACTTCACGAGCTGTTCAGGAGAAAGTATGAAGCAAATATGGAAAGAAATGTACGAAGCGGCAAGAGCCGTTCAACATGACAGGGAGATCTCCGAGAGAATCAGCGCGGGATGCGTAGCCGCCGCGGTCGAGTCGACGAGTGGAAACATCTTTGTCGGCGTCTGCGTAGACACATCCTGCTCTCTCGGGATATGCGCCGAGAGAAATGCCATCTTCCACATGATTACATGTGGTGAATATGAAATCAGACGCGTACTTGCCGTCATGCCGGATGGAAAGACCGGAGCGCCATGTGGAGCGTGCAGAGAACTTATGGCCCAGATGGCGCCGGGCAGATATCAAGATATTGAAATTATGTTGGATTATGATGCGGGAAAAAGTGTCACTCTCGGGGAGATAACTGCCGAGTGGTGGTTGTGATAAAAGATCTGTCTTCCTCTCGGGTCTGTTGAGAACCTCTATGTTATACTAAAGAAGAATGATTTCATCATGGAGGAAACGTCCATGCGCTGGCTTTTTGCCTGTATTTTAAGCCTGTGTCTGCTATTAGGAGCCTTTTTATTTCTCGCCGACTGTGATACGGCGTATCATTTTTTGTATCGCAGGAGCGGTGTGTATGAACAGCTTCCCTGGAGCCGGGAGCAGATCGGGGAATTGACCGAACACATTCGCGATTATCTCTTTGAAAGAAGCGACAATCTATTTGTCGTTCTCGACGGAGAGCTTGTATTTAAGGCGCAAGAAATCTTCCATATGTGGGAGGTGAGAATCATCTTCCGCACGATGCGAAGAATCTTCCTGGGTCTTCTTTTGGTGCTCGGCATCGGAGTATTTCGCCTGCCCGTGAGAGATCTTTTTAGAAGACAGCTCTTTACGACGGCGGGCTTTTTTATCGCGCTCGTTCCGGCCGCTCTGTTTTTTCAGGAGAGTTTTCTGTGGATGCACCTGCTGTTGTTTGATAATCCCTACTGGAGTTTCAGCTATGATCATCGATTGATCCAGCTCTTGCAACAGGAGTTTTTCCTGGGATTTCTCATAATGACGATCGTACTGACACTTGCTTCCTCTGTCATCTTCTATCTGTTCGCCCGCAAAGGAGGTTCGCGTGCTTCACATCTTTAAAGGCAGAGAGAGTTCTCATAAACGCCGGGTGATCTACGAAAAGATTGCTTCACAGGAAAGTTTTTCGACCCTTCTGACCCCATCGCAAAACACCCTTTCTTTAGAAAAAGAGTATCTCGATATGACGGGCAAAAAAGGAATCTTTTTTGAGGAAGTGACGAGCTTTGAGCGCATCTTGGCAAAACTCTCCACAGAGATTTTTTCGGGCAATGAGTTTATCACACAGGCGGGAGAACGCATTCTCCTCTCTCAGATTTTTAAAGAAGAGAGAAGCAAACTCCCCCTGCTTGGAAATGTATCTCGAAGAGAGGGGTTTCTCGAAGAAATTCAAAGCCTGTTTGGTCGGTTTCTCCGCGAAGGAGTGATGCCGGAAGATCTTGAAGACGTATTAAAGTCAGAAAAAGACAGTTTGTCCCACAGAAGACTCATCGACATCCATCATCTCTACCGAGTCTATATGGAACGGCTGCACGACAAATTTTTTGATGTCCATCAGAGTGTGGAGCTCTTTGAAAAAGAGGGACATCGCTTTTCACTGTATTCTCCCCATAGTGTCTGGGTGCTCGGATTTAAGAATCTCGGGATCTCCGAGATTCGCATGCTTCAGGCGATGGAAATGCATACCGGTGCTATTTATCTCTCCCTTCCCTGCGAAGAAGAGGAGCTCTATGCGCCCGTTTTAGACTTTATTCACCGCCTCAAAGGCTATTTCACTCATGTGACGGAGGAGACGATCGCCTCGGGGTCAACGCCTTCAGTGCAGTTTTCACGGGGACTGGCCGGACTTGCGTACCGGAAAGACGATTTTTGCGCCGATATTTTTGAAGCCAGAGATCCCTACAGCGAGGCGGAGTATATCGGACTCGACATTCTCAAGAGGATGAGAGACGATCCTTCGTTGAGACCGGAAGATGTGCGCATCATAAGCCCTGATCCGGCACAGTACGGACCGGTGTTTACCGATGTTTTTTCAACTCTCTCGATTCCGCTGTTCCGTGATGAGCGGCGCCTGATTATGCACACCCGCATCATCAAGGCGGTCCTCTCTCTTCTTCGCGCGGTGCAAAGAGGATTTCCCGCCGATCTGACACTCAATTATCTAAAAAATATCGTGCCTCCCGAGCGGTGGGAGGAGCTGGAGCGCTTTGAAAATACGGTTTTGACGGAGGGAATCAGTGGCGAGGGGTTTTCGGATGCGCTTCTCGATACATCGCCGGAGTCGCTGCGCGTCGACTATCTGATCCCCCCGATGTCTTTTGCTTCACACGTTCTTCCTGCAAGTGCTTCGACAAAGGAGTACTGTGAAAAAGTGAAGGAGCTCCTAGATGAGCTCAATTTCTCCGGGCATATCGATGAGGAAGCGGAATCTTATGAGAAAAACGGTCATTTTGAAGAGGCGATGGTGCTCTCGCAGATCTGGAACATATTCTATGAAGCTCTGGAGCAGCTCGGCATTCTCTCCTCGGATGAGCCGATCTCATTCTCTCGCTTTCTTGCAAGACTGCAGACGGCGATCGCCACCCTCAGCGTGGCGGTCATCCCTCCTTCGACCCGGGAAGTCTCTTTGGGCGATCTCTCCCGATCTCTTGCGGCTCCGGTGAGATTGCTGTATAT
The DNA here is from genome assembly GCA_012520095.1 of Tissierellia bacterium. Lineage (GTDB taxonomy): Bacteria > Bacillota > Clostridia > Peptostreptococcales > Acidaminobacteraceae > DUVM01. Next base: position 7,238 of record JAAYOV010000039.1, read on the forward strand.
CTGCGGGGTCAATGAAGGGCTTCTTCCCGGAGACTATTCGCGCCAGCTTCTTCTTGAAGAATCTCAGCGCGAGAAGATCGCGGAGTTTGTTCCCGGATACACAGATCTCCCCTACCTTCGCGAGAAGGGAGAGGAACTGGACTTGTACATACAGATTTGTCTGACGCAGGATTATGTATTGCTCAGCTATGCGCTTTCGGATATGGAGGGAAACGGCCAGCTTCCTTCTCTGTATATTGAGCGGGCAAAAGAGATGATGGAAAGAGAGCCTATATCGGGCGCGGCAGAGGGGTATCTCGATGAGCATTATTATCTCAATGAAACGATGAGCCTTCGCTATGCGATGAACGCCTATGCCGCGAAGAAAAAAGAAACGATTCACGGGATCACACAGGAGAAGCTTGACAGCTGGATCGATCGTCTATGTGCCTCCGATTCTCCTGTGCCCATCGAGCGAAACATCGAGGGAAAACTGCGAACATCGGCTACGGCGCTGGAGACGTTCAGCGCATGCCCCTTCCGCTATTTTATGCGTCATGACCTCAAGGCGAGAGAAAGGAAAGCCTTTCGCGTAGAGAGTGTGGATTTGGGCAGTTTTTATCACGCCGTTGTAGAAGAAATCGTCAAAGATATGGCGGTAGGCAAAGTTGACTTGGATGAAGCACTGGATGCAAGAATTGCGGAACTTCTAAAAGAAAAGCGCTATAGGCCATTTCTTGAGACGGCAAGCAATGAATACTTTTTGGCGCGCGCCAAGGCGGTGTGCCGCTTCGTCTTGGAGGCGATTGAGCTCCATATTTTAAATACGGAATTCATCCCCACGAGGTTTGAAGAAAAACTTCGGCTTGAAGGAGAATATTTTTCTCTTTACGGAGTGGCGGATCGAATCGACCAAAAAGATCAATACTTTCTCTTAGTGGACTATAAGAGCGGCAACAAGTCGTATCAAATATCGAAAATCTATATGGGCATCGATCTGCAGCTGAGCCTCTACACGAAGGGGCTGGAAGAAAAGGGACTTGAGAGCGTCGGGAGTTTTTATCTGCGGATCTTTGAGCCCGAAGCAACCGGAGACAATCCTCAGGAAGAGCGCCTCCGCATGCTTCGTTTGAGTGGAGCGCTCCTTGACGATATTCAGATAGCGACTTCAGTGGATACGACGTTGGCTCCCGGAGAGAAATCTTTTGTCATACCGGTAGAACTCAAGAAAGACGGGGAGTTTTCGCTTCGCTCCTCCGTCATCAGCAAACAGGAGTATCAGGCTCTTTTAGAGGCGGCGCATAGACATTCGGAAGAATATGCAAGACAGATTATTTTGGGAGATATTTCAGTGAGGCCTTTGGAATTGGAGAAAGAGAGCCTGCCGTGCAGATATTGCGAGTATACGTCTATCTGTCGATTTGAAAAAACGGGAGGTAAGTTTGCCGTGAGGCAAGTCGAGCTCCCCTCAAAGGCGGAAGTGCTTGAAAGGCTCGCGGGAGGTGGATCGTGAACATCCAGTGGACGCCTGCTCAACGAAGAGTCATCGACTCCAGAGGGAAAAACATCCTCGTCTCCGCGGCCGCAGGAAGCGGAAAGACGGCGGTTTTGACCGAACGCATCCTTGCGATGCTTCAAGAAGGAGAGGAGCTGAAGCATTTTCTTGTATTTACCTTTACGAGAGCGAGCGCCTCGGATATGAAGGAGAAACTGAGAAAAAGGCTGACTCGCGAAGTCCTTAAGAGAAACTCTCCTCATCTTAGAAAGCAGCTGCGCGAGCTGGCTTCAAGCGACATTTCGACGATTCATGCTTTTTGCACAAAGCTCCTACGGGAATATTTCTTTGCGCTCGATATCGATCCCGCTTTTCAGATGGGTTCGCAACATCAGCTGGATACCGTTGATAAAAAAGTTCTCGATCAACTCTTTGAAGAAGAATATGCAAAGAGAGATCCGCTGTTTTTAGAGCTTTCCACTATTTTTTCAAGTGCGAGGGGTGATGAGCCGTTCAAGGGGCTTCTCCTCTCTCTAAGAGAATGGCTGGAGCTGAAAGTCGACATGGAAAAGAGTGTCGATGCGTTGATCGGCCGCCATCTGGACAAGTCGTTTTGGAGAGAATCGATGGAGGTCTTTGTTCGGGAGACGGTCGAGTCGATGGAGAAGCTTCTTCGAGAAGCGAGATCTCTGAGCGTCTGCGAACCGGTTCAAAAGCTCCTCGATGACGATCTTCGAGAAGTGGAGAATTTCAGCGGCTTTACCGCTCTTTTTTGGGGAAGATTTCCCTCGGGAAAGAAGGTGAAAGAAGAAGAGCTTGCAAAAGACGAGATTATGGGGCTTCGAAACAGAGCCAAGGACATCGCAAAGGGATGGGAAAAGATCCTCGGACAGTGGGAGTCGTTTGACCATCTCTTTGAAGAACATCTCGCCCTTCTTCCCCGGATCGAAAAGCTGCTGCATTTGACGATGGCGTTTAGCAACAGGAGCTTTGAAGAGAGAAGAGAAATGGCGCTTTTGAGTTTCTCCGATCTTGAGCGGCTCAGCATCGAGCTTCTCAAAGAGGATCAAATCCGAGAAGAGGTGCGGCGGAAATATCACCACGTCTTTGTCGATGAGTATCAGGACACATCGGAGCTGCAAGAAGAGTTGATACGATCCGTCAGCCGGGAAGACAACTGCTTTATGGTAGGTGACATCAAGCAGAGCATTTATCGCTTTCGCTCGGCAAGGCCGGAAATCTTCCTCGAGAAGTATCATAGATATAAAGCCGGAGAGGAGTCGAGTGAGCGAATCGATCTGAGCATGAACTTTCGCTCGGCCCCGCCGGTGATTGACGCCATCAACACCGTGTTTGAGCAGATTATGAGGAGGGATTTCGGAGGCATTGATTATGACGATGATGCAAGACTCGTCTTCGGAAATCAGAGTCTCGGGGATATTCAAACGCCGATCGAGGTGATGTTGACTCCAAAGGGGGAGCTCAGCAAAGAAGAAGAGGAGATCCATCGCATCGCCGACAAGGTGGCTGAGCTCCATCGTGAAGGGTATTCCTACGGAGATATTGTCGTTCTCTTTCGCTCGCCTGCCGCCTATACCGAACACGCCTCACGGATCTTTCGAGACAAGGGAATTCCTCTCTTTCTCGACAGTTCGGAAGCGTATTTGGGGACATTGGAAGTGGAGATGCTTCTGTCAGGGCTTCGAGTTGTCGACAATGCTCGCCTCGATATACCTCTTTTAACGCTTCTGCGGCTTCCGAGTGTGGGCTTTAGCGATCAGGAGCTCTACGACATCCGACAGATGTATCCTCGGGCATCTTCTTTCCATGAGGCTTTTTGGTCGCCGTGGGAAAAGGATGATCGGAGTGAAAAAGCCAAAAAGAAAGAGGCTTTTGTCGAGATTGTCGAAAGTCTCCGCAGAAAGAGCCGATTTTTAAGCATTGACGCACTTTTGAGAGAGATATATCGGGCACTGGATCTGGAGACATTCCTGATGACGCTCGACCATCCTGCCCAGAGGCTCACAAATATCCGCCTCCTCTTCTTATACGCGAGAAACTTTGAGGAGACGGGGGGGATGGGGATCAGCGGTTATTTGCGCTATCTTGAAAATGTACGTATGATGCGAAGCGATTATTCGGCGCCGAGAAGCCAAGGAGATGATCGCAAGCTCGTGCGCATGATGAGCATTCACCGCTCCAAAGGCTTGGAATTTGAGGCGGTGATTGTCGGAGGTCTTGACAGGAAGTATAATGAGAGAGATTTCAGCTCTATGGTCGTCACCGGTGAAGAAGGCATCTTGATGGACTTCTATGATGTTGAGCTTCTACACAAGAAGCCTCATTTCTTCAAGCGCTTTATTGCCGATGCGGCAAGAAAAGAGTCGAGACAGGAGGAAATCCGGCTTTTATATGTAGCTATGAGCCGGGCGAAGAAGAGATTGGTTCTGAGCTCCTATATGGCTGAGCCTGAGGAATTTTTGCTCTCTTGTGAAGAGCCGGTGCTTCGAAAGCTCCCTGAAGAAAACAGATTTGTCGATCTGCTCTTTCGGGTGTTAAAAGTAAGAGATGGCGTGATCAAAACCCCGGGATTTGTGCTCTCCGATCCGCTTTCCAAAGAGGCGATGGGATCGCAAGAAGCGAGACTTTCAGCAAGCGGAAGGATACCGGAAGCGTTTGTCATTGAGAGAAGCGAGAAGAAGAGCAAATACTCCGTTACAGAGCTTACGCGGCGCGACGATGTGGACAGAGAGCCGCTTCTTCCGCTGGAGCCCGGCCTCTTGACAGCAAAAGAGAGGGGCATTCTCTTTCATAAAGCGCTGCAATGGCTTGATTTTGAAAGGCTCAAGCTCTTGGAGGACCTCGATGAGCAGCTCTTTGAGATGGAGCAGCGAGGCATTGTCGTAGGCTTTGAGGAGCATGAGCTTTTGAGGAAATTTCTCTCGACAGAAGTGGGTAGGCTCCTTATCGAAAAGGCGCCCTCGCTGTATAAAGAAGTGCCCTTTACGATGAAAAAACAATGGGCGGGAGAGGAAATTCTGGTGCAGGGAGTGATCGACCTTCTTATCCTCGAGGACGAATGCACGATCATCGATTATAAAACAGATAGAAGTCTCGCTTATTGCGAGCAATATCTCGATCAGGTGGGTATCTATCAGGAAGCGGTTGAAACAGTACTTGGACGACCCGTCAAAGATGCTCTGGTCGCTTTTGTGCGGCTGGACAAGGTAATTCGAAGGGAGTAAACATGACAATGACACAAGAGGCGATTCAAACCCTCACACTTTTGGCCGTTGACGCGGTCAATCAGGCAAATAGCGGACACCCCGGAATGCCGATGGGCGCAGCGGCGATGGCCTACACACTCTTTGCCGATCACCTGCGTTTTTCACCTTCCGATCCGAAATGGCCCGGGAGAGATCGCTTTATCCTCTCGGCAGGGCATGCCTCCGCGCTTCAGTACGGCCTGCTGCATCTGTTTGGCTATGATCTGACACTCGATGATCTGCGCCGATTCCGCCAGCTGCACTCTAAAACGCCGGGTCATCCGGAGTATGGGCAAACAGACGGAGTGGAAATGACGACGGGTCCTCTGGGACAGGGATTTGCCACAGCCGTCGGTTTTGCGATGGCACAAAAAAGAGCGGAGGCGGTGGCAGGAGAGCTGTTTAAACACAAGACATACGTCATCTGTTCCGATGGCGACCTGATGGAGGGCATCAGCTATGAAGCGGCCGCTCTTGCCGGACAGTTGAAGCTCAACAATCTCATTGTCCTCTATGACTCCAACGGCATCACGATTGACGGAAGCACCGAGCTGACTTTTTCCGAATCCATCAGTGGCCGCTTTGAAGCACAGAATTGGAAGTATTTGCTCGTAGAAGACGGACATGATCCTGTGAGGATCTCCGAAGCGATAAAAGAAGCCAAGAAGAACGATCGCCCGACGCTTGTTGAAGTACGCACCGTCATCGGAAAAGGCTCTTCGAAGGAAGGGACGAGCGCGACGCACGGCGCTCCTTTGGGAGAAGAAGAAGCGCGCTGCATAAAAGAAAAATGGGGCCGAAATCCTGATAAAACTTTTGACGTGTCTTCCGAGCTGCGCGCTCACCTCCAAGGCATTATCGATCGCAAGGAAGCTGAAGCCTCAGAGTGGAAGAAGGCATATGCCGCTCTTTCAAATCGGGAGGAAATCGAGGCGTTCTTTGGAGCGGAACTCCCCGAAGATATCACGGCCCAACTATTAAAGAGAGCGGGAACGGATAAAGCCACTCGCGCGCATGGTGCAGAAATGCTGCAGGGCATACGAGAGCATCTTCCGAATCTGTTTGGAGGAAGTGCAGACCTTGCCGGGAGCAATCTGACGACACTAAAAGGCGACGGCTTCTTCAGCGATGAAACCCCCGATGCCGCCAATGTCCACTTCGGGATCCGAGAGCATGCTATGGCGGCGGCCGCCAACGGCATCTCCCTTTATGGAGGCTTCAAACCTTTTACAGCTACTTTTTTGAGTTTTGCCGACTATATGAAGCCATCTATCCGCTTGGCGGCACTGATGGAGATTTCACCGGTATACATCTTTACGCATGACTCTTTGGGTGTCGGAGAAGACGGTCCCACCCATCAGCCTATTGAACAGATGCTGATGTTGAGGAGCATCCCCGGCTTTACGCTGTATCGTCCGGCAGATGCAAAAGAGACGGCTGCGGCATATGCTGAGGCGTTTTCATCCGCCACTCCTTGCGCCGTTGTGATGACCAGGCAGAAACTTCCCGAACTGGATATCGATGTCTCCAACGCCCACAAGGGCGGCTATATTGTGAAAAAGGAAAAGGGAGAGAAGCCGGAACTGATTTTGATGGCCTCCGGTTCAGAACTCCACCTTGCTTTATTTGCGGCGGAAGCTCTCGAGCAAGAAGTAGATATCCGCGTCGTCAGCATGCTCTCTATGGAGGTCTTTGAAAGACAGGGGAAAGAGTACAAAGAGGAAGTGCTTCCGATGAGCGTGCGAAAGAGATTTGCTGTGGAAGCCGCATCGGCTCTCAGCTGGCATCGCTATATCGGGCTGGACGGAGGCTGCCGCTGCATGGATCGGTTCGGGGCAAGCGCGCCGGGAAACCAGCTCTTTGAGCTCTTCGGATTTACCGTGGAGAGCTTAGTGGAAGAGTTGCGCTCTTATATGGAAATCAAATGAGACCCGGGATCGATCTTGTGTCCGTAGAGCGAATGCGCGTTCTCTTGGAGAGAACGCCGCGCTTTCTCGAAAGATATTTTACAGAGGCGGAACAGGCGTATATCGGAGACGGGGCCCGAAAAGCGGAGCGGATGGCCGCGGCATTTGCGGCAAAAGAAGCGGTTGCAAAGGCCATGGGCACAGGATTTAGGGGCTTTACTCTTCAAGAAATTGAACTTTCTCATCGAGAATCGGGAGAGCCTTACATTGTTCTTCGCGACCAAGCGCTGGAATTGTTTCATTCCATGGGATACACATCTATCAGCTGCAGCATTTCTCATACCGATGAAATGGCGGCAGCCATCGTCATTATTGAAGGAGGCAGGGATTGAGAGCGACACAGGCAGTTATCGATTTGCAAAAACTGATACATAACGCAAGGCATCTTCAGAAAAAGGCGCAGGGGCGTGAGATGATGGGCATCATTAAAGCGGATGCCTACGGCCACGGGGTGATTGCCGCATTGAATGCGCTTAAAGGTATCGGCTGGAAGTATTTCGGCGTAGCGACCATTGAAGAAGCGTTGGAAATTCGAGAAGAAGACGGCGTGGTCGATGTGCTTATTTTGGGAACGACTTCTCCGGAGGATTTTTCCCTTTGCGCAGAGAAGAACATCTCTTTTGCCGTTCATGACCGGGCGAGTTTAAATGAAGCTCTCGCATTGAAGGGATCAGCAAAAGTTCATATCAAAGTCGATACCGGAATGCACAGAGTCGGTTTTTTGATTGAGGAACTGATGGCATGCGCCGATGAGATCCAAGCCCTTAAACCCGTAGGAATATACACCCACTTGGCAAGAGCCGATGAAGAGGACAAGACGAGCGCTCTCTCTCAGGTGGCGATCTTTGAAAAAGCGGTCAACGGACTCAAAGAAAAAGGGGTCGACTTTCAATGGATTCACTTTGCCAACAGTGCGGCCATTCTTGAGATGGATTTATCTTTCAGCAATATGGTCCGCGCAGGCGTTGCCCTGTATGGCCTTGCCCCTGGAGCGCCTCATGCAGAACTTGAGCCGATCATGCGCTGGGAGAGTCGCGTTTTAGCTGTTCGGGAGATCGAAGCGGGAGAGGGAGTCAGCTATGGACATCGTTTTGTCGCCGAGGCTCCGAGGCGGATTGCCACCGTTCCCGTAGGGTATGCCGATGGCTATAAACGACAGATGAGCGGACGGATTGCCGCTTGGATTGATGGAAAACAATGTCCGCAGATCGGACGCATTACGATGGATCAGGCCATATTTGACGTTACCGACACACAGGCTCAAGTCGGTGATGAGGTTGAGCTCATGGGAAAACATATCCCTTGTGATCGCCTGGCAGAAGCGGCCGACACGATCAACTATGAGATTGTCACAACCCTTGGCAAACGGGTCCGAAAGGTGTATGTGTGAAGACCATTGAAAACACGGCGAACGTGAAGGTGCAAAGAGGAGATATCTTCTTTGCCGATCTCGATCCCGGTGTGGGAAGTGAGCAGAAGGGGAGGCGTCCCGTGTTGATCCTTCAAAACAATGTCGGCAACCGATTCAGCCCGACGGTCATCATTGCTCCCATCACCTCGTATGTTCAAAAGAATCGTTTGCCAACTCATGTCTTGATTACCGAAGAGATATCCGGACTCGGCAGGGACTCCGTCGTCCTTTTAGAGCAGATTCGCACAATTGATAAAAAAAGACTTCTTGGAAAAATCGGCGAGCTCTCAAAAGTTGCGCTTATGCGAATTGAACAGGCGACACAAATATCCTTGGGCTTGAAAAAAGAAGAAGAAATTTGAAGACATAAACGTAAAAGAAGCGAGGCCTCTGCATTCGTGCGCTGATGAATGAAGTGGCCTTGTTTTTTGTTTTTTTGCCGGATACAGGCTCGTAAAAAACACCGATTTCTCTCTGTTTTGCCCTTTTCCTATTCATAGTAAATAGCGGTGGATGAAGTCGAGCATGTTATAATTAGAACATACAGTTGTCATATGCGGGATATCACACGTGAGACAAATATTTGTTGGGGAGGGATGGGTGCTATGGCGGATCGATATGTAGAAGACATTGGATATCTCTATGATCTGGCAGATATGATTCTGATCACGGACAATAAAGGGAATATTGAGTACTATAAA
>JAAYOV010000040.1 GCA_012520095.1 Tissierellia bacterium
CAAAGATAGTTCTTGATTGGGCAAAAGTAAAAGATAGCAACGGAGAAATTTATCTTGATATAAACCGTTCTGGTAAACGCCGTGTGAGATTTACAACCGATGCTATTTCAAGATACTTTCCCGAAGCACAGGTGGCTTCAAGTGCTTGGGGAACAAAGACACACTATTTCTACGAGATTGACAATGATCAAGGTAAACAGCTACATATGCAAATTGCCTTTAGCGGTAAAAATATACCGAATAATTTGCGCATGATGTGTGATAAAGTTAATCAATTTTTTCCCTTCAGCAATAAACGCAAGAATTGGAAATGGAGATCCCTGTATGTATCGAAAAAGGCACAGCTGTATGAGGATACTACAACGGAAGACATTATTGAAATCTTAGAAGAGCAGTACAAGGAATTATTAGCTTTTGAATCGGATTTGACCGAAAAACTGAGTCAATAGTATTTTATTATTTTATTGATATGTGAGTTTTTTTATTACAATAACAGAAGAGTTGTAAAACGTTATGGTTTCAAGGGTTGACGTTTTGCGGCTCTTCCTTGTTGCTCTTAATGAGTTCCTTAGTGCTAAACTAGGCGGTTTTTCATCTCAAGAAGAAAGTATCCAGTTGAGAGATTATTTAAAGTATGAAATAATAATGATAAGTAAGTATTAGTTTAAGCAGGAGAACGCGCACAAACGCGAGGTCCCGGTGCCACTCCGGGTGCTTACTTGAAAAAGCATTCCCCAAAGGGGTGCTTTTTTATATCAAGCAAAAGGGAGCTTCTCAGCCCCCCGTGTTCGTCCTTGTTTTTCGGATTCGTCTTGTGACTACTTCTATGACTATTGTATTTTTTGTGATTGAAAGTGGAAACGATAACCTTGATATCTCAATGTTTTAATGGCATATATACCCATCGTTGGAAGTGCTTGAAAACGGTGTTCTAATATCTTCTTGTCTCCACCCCGCAATACAACCTGCAGAATCATACACCTTTATTTCCACTGATTCAACATTTTATTCATCCAGGCGTATACATCCATGGAGTATGCTGCATCAAGGTACTTCGGAGAGAAGACCTTTTCAATCTCTCCTTTTGCTACTTCGCCGCCCTTATCAAGTAGAAGCGCATGAGTGCCGTAAGCTTTCGCCAACGACAGATCGTGCACCACAGATATGGCCGCTCTTTTTTCTTCGCGCAGCCAGCGTCGGACGAGCTCAAATATCTGTTTTTGGTAGACGAGGTCGAGATGATTGGAAGGCTCATCGAGCAACAGTAATTTTGGATCCTGCGCCAATACTTGGGCTAAAAAAGTACGCTGCAGCTCTCCTCCTGAGAGAGTGAGGACGGATTGGTTGATCAGATTTGTCAGTCCCGTCAGCTCAAGTGCATTTTGAACCTTTTCCTCATCCTGTCCGCTCTTTTGTGAAAATATCCCCGGTGCATGAGCATAGCGGCCCAAACGCACCACTTCACCCACGGTAAAGGAAAAGCCCACAGAGTGCTTTTGAGACAGCACCCCCAGGTTTTGCGCCAGTTCTCTCGGTTTATACGTACTTAAGTCCTTTCCCAGATAGCGGACAACGCCGGTGTAGTTGGTGTATTGTGATATGGCGTTTATGAGCGTCGATTTTCCGGCTCCGTTGGGACCGACAACCATAAGCCATTGGTTTTCACCGAGTGAGAAATTTATATTTTTTAATATGGTTTGTGTGCCGTAGTGTACGGACAGATTTTCGACTTCCAGCAGCTTCATCCTCGTGCGCTCCTTGTCTTGTAAAAAATGAAGATAAACAATATGGCTCCGATAAAAGATGTTACAACTCCTATCGGAAGTTCCAGCGGTTTTAAGAGAGTCCTCGCGACAAGGTCGGCCAGCATAAGAAATGTCGCTCCTCCAAACAGGGATGCGGGTAAAAGTCTGCGATGATTCGGCCCTACGAGCATTCGAACGATATGCGGCGTCACGAGCCCAACGAAGCCAATGGTGCCGCCGATGGATACACAGACACCGATGAGCACCGACACAGTGATAAGTATGACCAGTTTCACTCGCTTTACATTTACGCCTATATGCATGGCGTTTTCCTCTCCGACGGCAAAGGCATTGAGTTCCCGGCCGTGAGACAGGATGATCGCGCTGCATATTATTAGCGTGGTGAACAGCAACAATGCATTTTGGTAGCTGCTGCCTGAAAGAGAGCCCATTGTCCAAAATGTAATGTGCTTGAGTTTATCGGAGGCGAATGTGATAACGATCGACATCACACTGTTGACAAACATGGAATAAATGATACCTATCAAAATAATGGTGTTTGTCGATAGTGAATAGTCCAACTTATATGCAAGAGACAGAATGATGAAGAGAGAGAAAAAAGCAAACAATATTGCAGTTACGATCGTTCCGGCAAAGGGAAGCGACGGAATTGTGATGTTGAAAGCAATGGCGATGATTGCTCCCAAGGCCACGCCGGATGAGACACCGAGTGTCGACCCGTCCGCAAGAGGGTTCTTCAAGAGGCCCTGCATGGCTCCACCGCATAGAGACAAGGATGCTCCAACCAGTGCAACACATATGACCCGAGGCAGTCGTGAGGCGGAAATAATAGCCGGTGAAGATATGTCGCCGGGAATAGGCAATCCGAAAATCGTATTTTTAATAATGGTGAGCGTGTTTTCGAACGGCACACTGACGCTGCCGACACTTACGCACAATACCAATGTAGCAAACATTACAGCGATAAAGGCAATATATTCCCAAAAACGGAAATGCTCGCTTGCTTGTTTCATATCTGATACCTCATATGAAGACAAGGGGGGTGCGATTGCACCCTCCTTGTCTCAAGTAGTTAATAGTCGATTATTGAGCATTCTCTCCATAGACAAAGTCGAACATCAGCTGTGCACCGTCTGCAAGACGCGGAGCGGGGCGGGAGAGTTCATTGTTTTGGAGATTGAGGATGGCGTTGTTCTGTACGGCTGTGACGCCCTCCCAACCGGTGCGAGCTATAATCTCCTCTTCGGGAGTGGGGCCTTCACCGAAGTACATGGTGATGGTCACAATGTAGTCGGGATTTCGCTCTAAAACTTGTTCTTCAGAGATTTCGCCCCAGCCGTCAACATCGGCAAAGGCATTTTTGAGGCCGAGCATCTCGCAGATTTCGTTCATGAACGTATTGCTGCCGGCAGTCCACAAACCGTATTGCAGCGGAGACACTTCAAAATACACGGTTTTCGTGCCATCGCCTGTCGCTTTGGCAGAAATGTCGTCAAAGGTGGATTTCATATTCTCAATCACGGCTTCGGCTTCGGCATCTTTATTCATCAATTTACCGATAAGCTTGACATTTTCATATACGCCGGCAATGTCATCGGCATCGGATACGACAACTTTGATCCCTGCCGCTTCCAGAGCCGCAACTTGTTCCTCGGTTTGGGCCATCGTGCTCATAAGAAGTACTTGCGGCTCAAGGTCAATCACTTGCTCGAGATTGGTGTTTGCTCCTGATTGCACGGCGGGCACCTCGAGGACTTCTGCAGGATAATCACAGTACTCCCCTCGGCCGACGAGCGTGTCCCCTGCGCCGATAGCAAAGAGTATTTCGCAGTCGGAGGCAGTCAATGCCACGACGCGTGTCGCCGGTTCATCAAGTGTGATTTCTTTCCCTGTCATATCGGTGACAGTAATCGATGTGTCTGCAGGTTGTTCCGTCTCGGCAGGTTCGCTTGGGCTGGCCGGTTCGCTTGGGCTGGCAGGTGGTGTTGCTTGAGTGCAACCGAAAAGGAGCGACAGCGTCAGCATCAGCACGAGAAGAACAGCAATTCTACTTTGGTATTTCATTTTCAAAACACCCCTTTCAAATATTTTAAGCAAATCAAGTAAGAATAAACACTAAAAGTGCCCCTCTCCGGCGAAAGGGGCAAGATCCTAAGTTCTTGTCATACTGTGAAAAATCATACACACCCCACCCCAGGAGTTTTTGTGTGCTAACAGGTCTCCCGGCTTGATATCATCCTACTCAGAAGCCTTCCCGCCTTGTGGCAGTGGCATAAATTTCTTTTCGTCCATCTTACGGTTACTGGGATAGCTCGGAATTTACATTCGATTCCCTCGGCGTGTAGCCGACGCGTCTATGCGTGTAAGCACACATGATTTGCTTGTATATTTACGCTATCATATGGACTCTTAATTGTAAATGGAAAATTAAAACTTGAGTTTCCGCAAAAATAAAGAAGATAAAAATAATGATAATTTGTCAAGCACCTGTCAAAACAAACACTTTTACGATCTTAATTCGGGATTGCTGCGCGCTGTGCATTGAGAAGGAATACATAGATTGATATGTATTTAATGATTAAATTTGTTCTTTTGTAAGCAAAGAGTGAATTCGTTGTGACAAAATGCTTTTTTTATGCCCCGAGAATCAGTTAGACAACATCAGCTCAAAGAGATGTGCAATTCAATAATGGGGTATAAACATACAAATTGAAGAATCTATGAAATTATTCAACGGAGAAGACACACAGAAATCTATGACTGGAACAATAATAATCGGTCGGAAGAGCGGAAGTACTCATACTATTAACTCCTTTATAGGTAAATTGGAGATGTTTTAGCGAAAGCGCGCTATTGAGACAATGTCTTAAAGCAGGAGAGGAGTCGAATCTAATGTTTGATCAGGAAAGCCTGTATATTTTATGGACAAACGCTGATGTGTGGACGGCAAAACACATGGTGATGATGTATGCCACAAATGCAAAAAAGAGAGGTTGGTGGGAGGAAGTCACGGTCATTGTATG
>JAAYOV010000041.1 GCA_012520095.1 Tissierellia bacterium
CGAGATTGCTGGTCGGTTCATCAAGAAGCATGATCTTTGCATCTTCCAGGAAACATCTGGCCAGACCGAGACGCTGTTTTTCTCCTGCCGAGAAATTATCCCCCAATTCAGTCAATGTCGTATCTAAACCGTGTTCTAAATGTTCTACGAATTCCAGGACGGAAGCTCTTTTCAAAGCGGTTATCAATTCATCATCTGTGGCATCGGGTTTTGCTATTAATAAATTGTCTCTGATCGTGCCCTCGAAGAATTCTGTGCTTTGTGTCATATAGCTGATATTGTTCCAAAGAGATTGTGTGTTGATCGTCCGGACAGGATGACCGGAAATCGAAATACTTCCGGTATCTGCAGGCAAGAAATACATGATCAGCTTGAGTAAGGTTGATTTTCCGCAACCGCTCTCTCCCTGAATTCCCACGAACTCACCTTGCGCTATTTCTAGATTAAAATTCTTCAAGACAGGTTGCTGCCCATATGAAAAGGAGAGATTGTCGATTTTTATGAGGCAATCCTTGCCGCCTTTTGGTAAAGACAGATTGATCCCATCTGTGATTTCCTGTATGATCGGCTCTTCTTCCAGAAGGTTGAGGACGCGCTCACCACATGCCAGAGATTGTGACAACCCGTTGCCAAGTGAGGCGACATTTGCCACTGCGGGAAAACTGAAAAAAATGCCGAAGGATAGAGGCAATAAAATGTCCCGGGAAAGCCCTGTGGCCATGCCGACCAAGATGATGATTCCCGTCGTCAGCACGACAATCAAATCTTCCAGTGCCAGCAGCAGAGCCAATTGTCCGATAAGTCTGGCCTGCTTTTTTACCAGGGATCGGTTTGAATTTTGTACGATGTCAACGGCTTTGTCGCGATAGGCAAATTGCATGATTTCAATGATGCCTCGCAGGAGATCCAGGAAAATATTATTCAAATCCCCGATTTCTTTACGCAGTCCGCTGCCGGTATCCTTTGCCCACTTGGAAAACAGGATCGGCAAAACCACTCCCATGACGAAGTAGGATATCAGTGTCAATAAGGCAATGATGGGAGAAAAAATAAAGATCGCTGTTAAATAGATGAGAACGCAGATGACGGCTATAGATATCGGAGAAATAGTGTGTGCATAAAAGACTTCGATCAGTTCTATATCAGCGGTAATCATAGCAATCAACTCACCTTTATTGCTGACCTCTATTTTTGCGGGGGCGAGTCTCCTGACGGCTGCAAATACTTTGTCACGGAGGGTCCGCAACACTTTAAACGCCACTAGATGATTCATGTACTGCTCGAGGTATCTGGAAACGCCGCGCAGAAAAGCAAATATAAGCATGAGTCGGACAATGCCTGCAAAAGGCATGGCAATCAATCCTGCTGATTTGACGATGAGCATGGCTGCAAGCACTGCGATGGAAGTGCTCGACAAAAAGGAAACGATTCCGGCAACAATCGCAATCAATAAATCGAAAAAATGTTCTTTTGCTAAAATCATCAAATCGATCATAATGTGAAGAGAAGTTCTTTTTTTCATCTATTCATTCCTCGTTAGATGCTTTCAGTGAAAAGAATGGGAACTGTTGAGAGAAGAGTCGCTGTTTTCAAGCAGCATTTGAGCTTGCCACATCTGTTGGTATACTCCTTTATTCTGCATTAATTGCTCAAAGCTGCCTTCTTCCGCCAGATTTCCATCCTGAAGAACATAGATATTTTTTGCGTTTTTACTTGCCTGAAGGCGATGGGATACGAGAATGACGATTTTTTCTTTTGCTATTTCCTCTATAACCTGCAAGATAATCGCCTCACTTTCCGGATCAATATTGGAGCTTGCCTCATCCAGCACATAAACTTTGGCATCGTGCAAAATCGCTCTTGCCAGGACAAGGCGTTGTTTTTGCCCGCCTGAAAGATTGGCAGCGCCGGATTTAATCTCGAGATCGAGACCTCCGCGAGGCTCCAGTTCATCATAGAGCTGCACCGTTTTCAGTGCGGAAATTAATTCTTCATCTGTAGCCGATCTATTTCCCATTAACAGATTTTCTCGAACTGTCTTTTCAAAGACATGTGCATCGTGTGAGATGCGAATCATATTTTCTGTAATCGATTGCTTTTTATATGTCTCATATGAGTGATCACCCCAGAAAATAGCTTCTTC
The DNA here is from genome assembly GCA_012520095.1 of Tissierellia bacterium. Lineage (GTDB taxonomy): Bacteria > Bacillota > Clostridia > Peptostreptococcales > Acidaminobacteraceae > DUVM01. The sequence goes on from JAAYOV010000041.1 coordinate 2,144, forward strand.
TGCACCGTCAAGTTGTCCGGTCAAAAGTCGCACCAAGGTTGATTTCCCGGAGCCTGAGGCACCGATGATGGAAGTGTATCCGTCGGATGTATATTCAGAATGGATATGCCGAAGTACTTTGCGATCGCTGTCAGGATATGAAAACTCAAGGTTTTTTACCGTGATGCCTCCTGAGATATCTTCGATCTCATTTTTATCTGTCTCATCGCATTCCGGCAGCGCAAAGAATCCAATCAGATTTTTTCCTGCAGCTACACCGGTCATGGCGACATGAAAGCTCGATGTCAGTGTCGTCATCGGATGGAAAGCCTCCATCGACATAAACGTAAGGACAATCATCGACATAATATTCTGGGTTGTAAATGGAATGCGTGAAAGCCCCAGAGCAATCAGAACAACACTTCCGCCGTGGGCAATCCACTCTATCAGAGTGATGGAATTCAGTTGCATTCTTAAAATATTCATCGTCTCAATGCGAAAGGTCTCTGATCTTTCATGGATTTCTTCCGCTCTTTTTTCGTCTGCGGAAAATATTTTCAGTGTCGTCATGCCTTGCAGACTATCCAGAAATAACTGCCCCACATCCTGGTAGCTACCCCAATACTTTTTTTGGTTGCGGCTGACGGTTTCTAAAACAGCTTTGAGCATGACCGGGATAATAGGAGCAAGAAGCAAGAAGACGATGGCAGACAAGTGGCTGATGGAAAGCAACACGAGAAAAGTCACCAAACTCATCGCAAAACTGCCAAAAAATTGGGGCAAAAATCGTCCATAATAGTTTTCAAGTTGCTCGATAGTATCCGAACCCATATTGATCATGTTGGAGGTGGAAGTATAGTTCAGATAAGATGGTCCGATACGCATAGCTTTGGCTATCATTTCTGAGCGGAGATTCGTCTTTACTTCGCCGGTGATTTTTGTTTGATATCTTGTGACCAAGTAGAGACTGCCGCTACGCAGTAGAAAACCGGATAGGAATATGAAAATATTTATGCCTACATGACTTGTAGCAGAAGAGAATAGATCTTGAATGGTTCTCCCTAAAGAGAGAGCAATGAGAAAACTCCCTATCACTTTTGCCATCATCAGCAAGACGCTGACAGTGATATATTTTTTGGAATTTCCGATATATTGAAAAAGCAACTTGTCCAGCATATGTAGTCGATCCTTTAAAAGTGTTGATGGGCGAAGTATTGGGTTAGTCATAACTAACCCAATACTAACAGATGATAAATAATTGTTCAAGTGGTAAGCTTTTTGATTTAAAGAACGGGTGATCAGAAAGGATCTGTTTAAAGAGCCGGCGAATTTTGAGAAAAATGGTTCGGACGCTTTGCTTACGGCAAGGTAGAAAAAAGTCGATGTTCGTAAATTTATTCTGCGATTTCCTGTGAATGATTTCTCATTTTGTCAAAAAAATGGATGCAGTGTGTACCCATTACGGCATCCATTTCCAATAATTATATGTTTTAGAATAACGTATCGATCGCTTTGCGCTATTTATCAGAGATGAAGGATTTCAGGGAATAAGTTCAAAGAGAGGCCCTATGCGAAAAAACATCTGAAGGCAGAAGGCGCTTCGGACGGTCATTTCTTCTTCTTTGATCAATCGAACGGCTTCTTCCCGATCGACCAGAAAGGGAACGATCAACTCCGAGTCTTCCAAATACTTTTGGCTGAGCTCTCCGGTGAAGGTGCCATAGACGGTGTGAACTTTTTCATCGCTGAGGCCAACGCTTGTATAGCGAGGACCTTCCTGCGCGAGATAGTGAAAGTCTAAGCCGGTCTCTTCCTTGAATTCTCGAATCGAGGCTTCTTTTATAGATTCCCCTTCATCGCATAGCCCTGCGGGAAACGTGACAATCTCTTTTCCCGCGACGACGCGGTATTCTCGAATCATGACGACATGAGTTTTTTCTTCGTTCCAGGCGACAATCATCGGGCCGTCGGTGTGGTTTCCGCCCGCCAAATCTTTTTCAAGGCGCGCTTTTCCCGACCGGGAGACCATTTCCCATACCCGGGCATTTCCGCTTTTATCCTCATAATGAAGCCTCAGTGTCTTCAGGTACTTTAATGGGGCTTCTTCTATGTGAAGCAGTTTCACTGCATCTGCTCCATATACATCTTAATGCGCCGCAGCGCTTCTTTGATGTCGTCCATGCTTGCTGCATAACTCAGGCGCAGGAAGTCATCGGCTCCAAATCCGATGCCGGGAACAAGAGCCACCTGATGTTTTTCCAAGAGATCTTCACAGACTTGCAAGGAGAGGGATTCACCTGTGACTTTTTCACGCAGGGAGCTGATATCAAGGAAGACATAGAAAGCGCCCTCGGGTGCAACGCAGTCGATGCCGGGAACGTCTTTGATAAAGTCAAGGATGACATCCCTTCTTTCTCTATACTTTTCTCTTCGATCATCCATTTCCGATTGTGCATGTTCAAGAGCAGCTCTTGCAGCCTCTTGGGAGACCGTGCTCGGATGGCTGACAAGGTGGGAGGAAATATTGCCCAGGACTTTTGCGAGCTTGGATTCACTGGCTGTGTAGCCGATTCGCCAACCGGTCATAGCGGCGGACTTGCTCAGCCCGTTTACTAAAATGGTATGTTCTTTTACTTTTGGACTGAGCGAGGCGACGCTGGCATAGTTCTCGCCATAGACCTGGCGCTCATAGATCTCATCGGATAGAATCATCAGCCCCCGCTCCACCAGAGGCACAACGAGCGCTTCCACTTCGTCTTTGAAATAGACGGCACCGGTGGGATTGGAGGGATTGGTGAGGATGATGGCCTTTGTTTTTTCTGTAATGAATGGCTCGACTTCTTCGAAGGTCAACTTGAAGTCGTTTTCTTTCTTCCCGTGGACGAAGACCGGCACGCCTTCTACCAGTTTGACGATCTCAGGATAGCTCACCCAGTAGGGTACAGGGATGATGACTTCATCGCCGGGATCTAAAATAGCGGTCAGAGCTATGGTGAGCGCATGCTTTGCTCCGCTTGTGACGACAATATCCGTCGGTGCGTATTCAACACCGTTTTCTTCTTTTAGCTTCTTTGCAATCGCCTGCCTCAGGGCGAGTGAGCCCGAAGCGGGGCCATAGCGAGTCATATTGTTGTCGATGGCCGCCTTGCCGGCTTCCTTCGCTATATCAGGGGTGAGAAAGTCGGGCTCTCCAATGGACAGGTCGATAATCTTCTTCCCTTCCGCTTCCAGAGTTTTGACTTTTGCATTGATGCCGAGGGTCATGGAAGGGGTCATCGCAAGTGCGCGTTTTGATAACATGTAAACCTCCTGTTTATAGATACGATTATACATAAGAAGTTCGAAAAAGTCTTTGCTTGAAAAGCGCAACGGGTGATATATAATAAGCTGGAAATATTTATTCGGAGGAACACATGCAGCTGGTAAAGGGGATCGATAAAGTTATTGCGGAGAATCTGGCTCCGTTTCAAATGCCGGGACACAAAGGACGAATTGAACAAGATATATATAAATACGATTTGACGGAGATAGAGGGAACGGACAATCTCTCAAACCCCAAGGGCATCATTTTGGATACGCTTCGCCTGATATCCGACACATTCGGGAGCTCTCACTCTTTTATCTCCATCAACGGAGCGACCGGAGCCATACTTGGCGCTTTGAGCACCGCCTTTAATAAAGGGGACGAGATCATCGTCATGCGAAGCTCTCATATCTCAGTCTATGACGGGATTTTTCTTCTGGGCTTGGTTCCCCATTATGTCTATCCGGATAGAGATCTGCTTGAACAGATTAAGGAGATCGATAACGAAAACATCCGCGGCGCGGTGCTGACGAGCCCCAGTTTTTATGGAGAAGTCATTGAAGATGATGTCTTTGAATACCTATTTAATCGAGATCTCATCATCGTCGTCGACGAGGCGCACGGATCGCATCTCAAACTCATTGATGAGGAACTCAGCAGTATGCGCTGGGCGGACATCGTCGTCCACAGTTTTCACAAGACTTTGCCCAGTATGACGCAGACGGCCGTCATGCATCTTTGCACGAATCGCTTTACCCGAAGTTTTGCCCAGAAGAATATCAAACTCTTTCAGAGTACTTCCCCAAATTATGTCCTGATGCGCTCGATTGACATCGCGATGGATATTTATATCAATCAGGGGGCGGAGCTTATGGAGAAGTTGCTTGCGATGTGTGCAGACTTTAAAGAGAAGCTGGAGTCGGAGACAGAGTTTTTTATCGTATATAAGGAAGGAAAACAGGATAAGACGCGGCTCCTCGTCCGACACAGAGATAACAATGTGGACTATGCCCATATCGACAGGCAACTGCGAGAGATGGGCGTGCAGACGGAGTTTCAGAGCCAGTTGGGGCTTCTTCTCATTCCCACGATCATGACGATTCAGGAGGATTTTGACAGACTCCTGGAGGCGTTAAAAAAAGTTGACATCACAGAAGCAGACGAGATCGAATATAAGATTTTCCATCCGGAGAGGGCGTTGGAGATCCGAAATGCATTTCTGCAGCCTTCGATCAACAAAAGCTATCGTGAGGCGGTTGGAGGCATTGTGACGGAATACATCATCCCGTATCCTCCGGGAAGCCCTGTCATTGTACCCGGCGAGGTTCTATCAGAGGATCTGGCGCTCTATATGGAGAAGTTTAAGGGCGATGTCGTAGGCTTGGAGCATGAAGGGTATATTAACATTCTCGATGAAAGTAGAGACGAATAGCCTTTTTATAAGCAGTAAACCGAGATAAGGAAAAAGCAGTCCGGCATTTTTATGCGGGACTGCTTTCTTATTTTCACTGTACCGGATCTGAATTATGTAACAACTTATAGGAATACAAGAGAGAACCAGGGCACATAGGTGATGAGCAGGAGCGCTGCAACCGATGCAATAAAGAAAGGAACGATGTACTTAAACATGGAGTCCAATCGTATTTTCGCCACAGCCGCTCCGACAAAGAGATTGCAGCCATATGGAGGCGTGCACAACCCGATGGCCAGATTGACAGACATGACGACACCGAAGTGAATCGGATTGATTCCGAGGGCTTTAACTGTGGGAAGAAGCATGGGCGCCATGACGATGATGGCGGGAACGGTGTCGAGGAACAATCCGACGACGAGCAGGAACAAGTTGATGAGTAGCAAAACGACGACGGGGCTGTCGGATACTCCGGTGAGGAAAGCGGTAATGGACTGGGGCACCTTTTCAAACGTCATGAAAGTGGAAAATACCGTTGAATATCCTAAGAGAAATGATGTGATTCCGTTAAGTACCGCGGCGTCGAGAAGGACGTCGTAGAGATCTTTCAGTTTCATGTCTCTATAAACAAAGAGGCTGATGAGTGCTGAATAGACAACGGAGACACAGGCCGCTTCCGTGGGAGTAAACATCCCGGAGTAAATGCCGCCGAGGATAATGGCGGGGGAGAGGAGTGCCCAGAACCCGTCCTTAGTCGTTTCCCAGATTCGTTGCCATCTGGCTTTCATGGCTTCCTTCAGAGGGACTTTTTCTTCCCCTTCTGCGGTTCTGGAAGCTTTGAGATCGGTTCCCATTCGCTTTGTCATCAATGTATTCATGGCGATAAAGACGAGGCCCAGCAGAATTCCCGGAAGAATTCCGGCAAGGAAAAGAGACGGGACGGGGGTGCCTGTCGTCGCTCCATAGAGAACAAATGAAAGACTTGGGGGGATGATAGGTCCGACGATTCCGCCAAAACACACAAGTGTTGCGGCATAAGGCGCATGATAGCCTTTCTTTTTCATTTCCGGAATCATCATGCCTCCGATTGCGGAGGTAGTGGCCATGCCGGATCCCGAAAGAGCTCCGAAGAACATGCAGGCGAGAATGGTTACGCTTCCGAGTGCACCGTCGACAAAGTCAATCAGAGCAGAGGCAAAGTTGACGATGCGGCGAGCAATTCCTCCTGTTGACATAATAAGACCCGCCAACATGAAAAACGGAATGGCCATGACGGTAAAGGAGCTGATGCCTGAATAGTTGTACTGGCCTACTATGACCATGTTCAGATCAGTAAAGGCGAACATTGACACCATCGTGGCACCGCCAATGGCAAAGCCAACCGGCACGCCCACTATGAGCATAAAAAATAATGCGATAAACAAAACGAGCATTGCCATTTTATGCCTCCTCTTCTTCCATACGCGGGTCTACGCCTGTGCGCAAGGCTTCCACAGACTGCAAAATTGAGAGAATATTGCGAACGATCATCATCACACAACCGACTGTAACGGACGCATATCCCCAAGCCATGCTGATCTTGATTCCGGCAAAGCGAACGTGTGCCTGGGTCTGTACGAGAACCGTCCCGTAATATGCGGTGACGGCACAGATCCCTAAGACAATCAGTTCTGAAAGAATATTCATATACTGCGCAGGGACAAAAGAGAGACGATCTGTAAACATGGTGATCTTAATATGCTCTCCCCTTCGGGCGCCTATGCTGATGCCGAACCATGACAGCCATACAAATAAAAACTTCCCGAGCTCTTCACTCCAAGAGAGGGAATTACTGAATACATAACGCATGATGACTTGAGCAAAAATAACGATGACCATCACGGCAAACATCACCACCAGAATAATATCTTCAGCGCGGTTGAGTGCCTTGGAAATCTTTTTGACCATAGAAAGAATATCTCCTTTCAAAAGGAAGCACCGGATCCCTGTGTAGAATCCGGTGCGGGAAAGTTAAGGACGAGTATTCAGCCACTTATCCATGACTTCGTCGCCGACTTTTTGTCTCCAGAGGTCATATACGGGCTGCACCGATTCGATAAATGCTGCAACTTCTTCAGGTGTCAGTTCTTCGACGGTTGCGTTTTCGCTTCTGAATCGCTCGATGTACTCCGCTTCTTTGGCGCGTTCTTCATCGCGCTGCTGACGAGCCATTTCACGCACACCGGCCTCGAGGACTTCGCGATCTGCAGGATCCAGGGACTCAATCCACTCCAGAGAAGTGATGATGGGGAAGGGGCTGCTGGCGTGGTTTGTCAGTGTGACATAAGGTGCGATCTCATGCAGAGAGAAGTCATTGAACACTCCAAGGGAGTGATCCAATGCGTTGATAGTGTTCTGAGAGAGAGAAGTAATGACTTCGCCCCATGCCATCGGCGTGGGATTTGCTCCCATGGCTTTCCACATCTCGACGTTTAATTCGTTCTGCGCAATACGCACTTTTTGACCATGGAGGTCATCGCTGTTGTGGTAGTGTTTGGCAGAGCTGATGAGATGGCGCATGCCGTTGTAGTACATGTCGATGCAATAGTAGCCTTGGTCTTTGATCAGTTCATTGAAAAGATCCAGGCCGCCTTTTTCAAATGTCCCCTCAACCCAATCTTCATATGTCGGATAGAGATAGGGCAGATCGATGCAGCCGGAGGCTTCGCCTGTTGCAGCGGTGACGACGGAAGAGAGGTCGAACATCATCGTGATCGTGCCGAGTTTGATGCCGGCAACCAAGTCAGGAGAGTCGCCAAGTGCTCCGTCGGAGTGAACCTCAACGGTGAATCTTCCGGGTGCATTTTCTTCAAGATACTCACCCAGCCAAACAGCCCATTTATGCGTAGAACGCGATGAAGAGTCCGTGTGGCCGATCATGATGTTGATGGGTTCACCTTCTTGCGTGGCCGGAGTGGCCGGTTTCTGAGCGCATCCGCTCAGGGAGACGATCATAACAAGACTGAGTAAAAGTGCCAAGATTTTTTTCATTCAATTTCCTCCCTAATAATGATTCGTAATACTTGGACCTACTTTGACAACAACAAACATAATATATCCATGGCGATAGATTTTGTCAACAAAACGCTGACGACACGTTGGGCACGTTGTTGCTAAAAAATAACAAGCGTCGATGTCGAGGGGTGAGATCCGTTATGGATGAATATTGGAATAAAAGCTGAAACAGAGGAGCGAATAAATGATTTATTTATTTCTTGCGTCCTTAAAAATACGGGAATCTAATGTTGTGACAATGCCGAAGCGGGGATCGACGTGCTGTTTACTCAAAAGCTGATGATAGATCTTTCTGGCGGTGACTTCTTGTTGATCGTTATAGTAGCTCATGATCATATCGAGATAGCCCTTGTCAAATTCGAGTTTCTTGTTTTTGAGACGTGGAAGGACATGATCAAAATGCTTCGTCGCCTTTGAAAAGTCTCGCAGCCTGAAAAATTGTATCCCTAAGCGGAAGTGGAGTTCTTGTTCATCGCGCTTTTCCAGATTGGGCAGCGCAAGGCCCTGTTCCAATATGCGAATGGCCTTTTTGTGGTATCGGAAAAAGGAAACATAGCTCTTTGCGCGATCGACATAGTCCTGCGGGGTCTTCAATTTTGTAAACAGGCCTCGATAGATGGCATATAAAAATACGATGCCGCTCAATGCATAGACGAAATACATTGCAGCTGACGGATCTTTAGAAGGTAAAAACACGTAAATCTCCTCTCGACAATACAGCAGTCACTTTAGTATAAACGAAAATAGGAGAAAAAAGGAATTTGTGCATTTTTCTTTACATATTACAAAAGTGCTATTTCTATTTCCCGCTCTTTCATTGAAGGTTTCCCTTCCCTTCTGATAATATGAAGTCAGCAGAGTGGCACAATGATGGCTCGTCACTGTATTACTGAAAAAACCTTAAGGAGGGTTTAATGTCGAGTGATATTAGTAAGAAAGAAGCCAAGAAACCTTCTCTTGGTATCGCACTAATTCCGATTCTTGCATTGGTTGTTGTTCTTTATTTCTTCGTTGTGCGTTTCGAGCAGGATGTACATGTTCCTCTAATTATCGGCTCCATCATCGCTGCCGGAGTAGCCTTCATTTTCTTGGGCACAAAATGGGAAGATCTTGAAAAAGGTATTCTTGCCACCATCAACATGGGCATGCAGGCGATTATCATTTTGATGATCATCGGCGCCCTCATCGGTGTGTGGATCAAAGCAGGTGTTGTGCCCACCCTGATTTATTATGGACTTCAGATGATTTCCCCCGGCATTTTCCTGGCGGTGTCGATGGTCATCTGCTCGATCGTATCAATCGCAACCGGTTCGTCATGGACGACGGCCGGCACAATCGGTGTCGCGCTGATCGGTATCGCATACGGCCTGGGCATCCCCGCCGGAATGGCGGCGGGCGCTGTCATCTCCGGAGCTTACTTCGGAGATAAAATGTCGCCGTTATCCGATACAACCAACTTAGCTCCCGCCATGGCCGGCGCCACGTTGTTTGATCACATTCGTCACATGGTTTATACGACAGGCATCAGCTATGTCATCGCTTTTGCAATTTTCGTCGTAATAGGCTTACGCTTTGGCGGTTCGAGTATCGACACACAAAACATTCAAGATATAATGACAGCGCTAAGCGACAACTTCAAGATCACACCGCTTCTTATCGTTCCGCCGTTGCTGGTCATCCTCATGGTCGTTCTCAAAGTTCCTGCCATTCCCGGTTTGATCGGCGGCGTGGCGCTTGGAGTCGTCTTTGCCATTCTTGTTCAAGGCGTCAGCTTCGAAGAAGTGATGGATGTGGCGCAAAATGGTGTTACCATTGAGTTTGACAATCCCACTCCCGCCCAAGAGGTGGTAGCGGAACTGCTCAGCTCAGGCGGCCTCCAGTCCATGATGTGGACGGTGTCGCTCATTATCTGTGCTCTGACCTTTGGAGGGATTCTCGAGGCGACCGGCATGCTGGGAGTCATGGCTGAGTCCCTGTTGAAGCTGGTAAAGGGAACCGGCTCGCTTGTACTCGTCACTGTGCTCTCTTGTGTCTTTATCAATATCGTCTCTGCTGACCAGTATCTGGCCATCGTGATTCCGGGACGCATGTTTAAAGGCGCCTATGCAGAAAGACATCTGGCGCCGAAAAACCTCTCAAGAACATTGGAGGACGCAGGTACGCTTACTTCGCCGCTCATTCCCTGGAACACATGCGGTGCATTTATGCAGACAGCTCTCGGCGTTCCTGTAAGTCAGTATCTGCCCTGGGCGTTATTGAATCTCATTAACCCGCTCGTCTCCATTGCCCTGGCTTATCTCGGTCTCTGGCAGACACCGATGACAGAAGAGGAAATCGCTGCTTACGAGGCATCCAAGGCCGCACTTGCTGCCTGATGAATATGATTCACTCTGCGTTTAAGGCAGCCCCTTTTGGGGCTGCTTTTATGTTTCTTATATATGGTATAATCAGGAAAAGGAAACGATAAGCATGAATGAACGCAAGCAAGAAAAAGTTAATAAGAGCCTGCTTCGCGAGTGGACCGAGTCCTTTCTTTGGGCTCTTGCGCTCGTCGTCCTCTTCTATATATTCTTTTCCAATGCGAAGGTGTACAGCTACTCGATGCAGCCGACTCTCTCCGAAGGGGAAAACCTTCTCATTTTGAGACATGCAAGTCTGAAGAGGGGAGACATCGTCACATTTAAGACGGATGAGCCTATTACAGAGGCGGAAAAGGCTATTCTGAGCCCGCTGCAGCGATTGGTATCCGTTTTTTCAGACAAGAAAGTGCTCGTTAAGCGAGTGATCGGGTTGCCGGGAGAGACGATAGAGATCAGGGAAGGATTCGTATATATCGATGGAGAGTCGATTGAAGAACCTTATGTAGCCGATGGCACCGAGGGGTATTTTTCTGTGCAAATCCCCGAAGGATACTATGCCCTGTTCGGCGACAATCGTCAGAACAGTTTGGATTCCAGGTCTTCAAAGATCGGCCTGATTAAAAAAGAGGACATTATCGGCCGAGCGGTTCTTCGGTATTGGCCGCTATCTAAAATACAGTTTTTTTGAAAGAGGTTATCATGAAACTGCTTATTATTATCGTTCAAGACGACGATGTCGCTGAAGTCATGAACTCTCTGACGAGAGAGAAGATCGGGGCGACGAAGCTTGCCAGCTCCGGCGGCTTCTTAAAAAGAGGCAATACCACGATTATCGTCGGAGTAGAAGAAGAACAGGTGGATCTTGTCAGAGATATCATCCGTGAGAAATGCCGCTCCCGAATCGAGATGATGCCTTCTATTCCTGTGATTGCACAGGGAATCATCACCGCCAGCGAGCCTTTGGAAGTGCGTGTGGGTGGAGCCATTTTCTTCCAACTTGATATTGAAGAGTTTCACAAATTCTGATGGAACGGATGACTCTTCTCGGACATGAAAAGCAACTTGAGCATTTAAAAAGGCAGGTGGACTCAGGGGAGCTTTCGCATGCCCTTCTCTTTTCGGGTCCTGAAGGAATCGGAAAGAAGAAAACGGCACTTCTCCTGACGGAATATATTTTTAAAACGGTCTCGCATGAGGCGGCCAAGCTCTTTAGCAAAGGAGTGCTTCCGGACTTTCTCCTCATCGAGGCCGAGACGACGATAAAAGTGGAAGCGATCCGTGAAGCGGTTCGTTTTGCGCAAGAACGTCCGCTGTATTCATCGAAAAAGGTTTTGCTCATTGACGACGCCCACAAGATGAACACGCAGGCGCAGAATAAGATTTTAAAGACTTTAGAGGAACCGCCGAGTTTTTTGAGCATCATTCTCATCAGCTCCAATGCCTCCGGATTGTTGGACACGGTGCGTTCGCGTCTTCTCACGTATACCTTCGAGATACTCAGCGAAGAAGAGGTTTTTTCCGCTCTTCCGCTTGCCCATGCAGAGGAAGACAGACGTTTGGCCGCGCGTTTCAGTGCAGGAAGTATATCCCGGGCGATGCAGATCTTGGAGGATGCGGATTTGAGGGAGCTCTTCTACAAACCGGAGGAGATTTTTGAAGCTCTGTATCTCAATGACAGACTCTCTCTCGTACGCATTTCCAGGGAGTATAAGGACGATAGAAGACGGGCTTCTCTTCTCTTGGAGCACTGTCTCATGTGGTTGCGGGATCTCTCTCTTTTTCGCAAACACGGTGAACCTTTGAGTTTGTACTATCCGGATAAGAGAAGCGAGCTTGCCCGCCAGAGCAGATGGATGGGCTTTGATTGCGCCTCAAGCGTCGCTGTGGTTGAGCAGGCAAAAGCGCGACTGGAGTCAAATGCACCTGCGGGCGCCGTGTTATTGGCTGTTTTTTTACGTCTCGCCGGCTCTCTTTCTTAAAAGGAGGGAAATTGAAAAATATTGTCGGAGTCCGCTTCCGAAAAGCGGGAAAAATATATCATTTTTGGGCGCAGGATCTGCCTATCAATAAAGGAGATGCCGTTATTGTCGAGACGGCAAGAGGCGTTGAATTCGGCATCGCCGTCACCGACGTCGTGGCGCGTGAAGAGGAGAGTCTCCCGCCCGATTTAAAACAAGTCATTCGAGCGGCTACACCGGATGATCGGCTGAACTATGAAGAAAACCGTTTAAAAGAGATCCGAGCTTTTGACATAGCCAAGGAAAAAATCGCCGCTCATGGGCTCGACATGAAGCTTTTAAATGTTGAATATACCTTTGAGGGCAATAAGATCCTGTTCTACTTTACGGCGGAAGATCGCGTGGACTTTCGCGAGCTGGCGCGTGATTTGGCTTCGGTTTTTCGCGCGCGCATCGAGTTGAGACAAGTTGGGGTGAGGGACGAGGCGAAGATTTTAGGTGGCCTGGGAAGTTGTGGCAGAGAGATCTGTTGCAACAGCTGGATGGCGGATTTTACACCGGTGTCCATTAAAATGGCAAAAGACCAAAATCTTTCCTTGAATCCGGCAAAAATCTCCGGGTTGTGTGGCCGCCTCATGTGCTGTTTGAATTATGAAGAAGAGCACTATGCCCATATGAGACAGCTGATGCCGAAGGTAGGCTCGACATTGAAATACAAAGGGGAAGAGGCGACGGTCGTCGAATGCAATCATTTGATCGGCAGGCTTCGTCTTCGCATCAACAAGGATCAAGAAGATAGTTTCGAGTTTGAATGGATCGACCATACAGAACTCCTTCCCAAACCGGAACCGGAGAAGCCGAAGAGCAAGAAGCCCTCTCGAAGATCCCGCCCACGCCAGAGGCGGCGCAGAAAGCCCACGGCATAGAGGTTCCCGTGTTTTTGCCTGCGGAAACCCTTGAGACGCTTCTTCCGGGAAGGCTCAAGATTTACCAGAAGAAAAAAGGTGTCCGCTTTTCGACAGATGCCGTGCTCTTAAGTTATTTCGCTAACGTACATCAGGGAGAGCGAGTGTTGGAGATAGGCACGGGCAGCGGCGTGATCGCTCTCCTTTTAGCTTTTGTAAAAGGAGCAAATGTCACGGCGGTGGAGATACAAAAAGAATATGCGGATATGGCGAGGAGATCTGTCCTTCTCAACCAATTGGGGGAGAATATCCAAGTCGTTGAAGGAGATGTCCGTTCTCTTCGTCTTTCGAGTTCTCGCTATGATGTTGTTGTCTCGAATCCTCCTTTCTATCCCTACCAAAAAGAGGCGAGAAGACAGGGAGATGCTGCACGCATCCCTGCCATGCGCGAGAAGTACCTCACTTTGGAGGAACTCTCTGAGGCGGTGCACAGACACCTCTCAGTAAAAGGGCGTGTATACATGATTTATCCGGCTGAAAGAAGAGAAGAGTGGATACGTGCGATGAAAAGTGTGAACATTCATCTAAAAAGTGAAATTGTGGTATATCCTCAAACAAATGCGTCCCCGTCTCGCGTTCTTCTGGAAGGGGTGAGGGAAAAACCGGTCTCGATTGAGACGGATTCGCTTGTGTTGAGAAGCCAAGGGACGGAGACAGAGGAGATGATCAATATTTATCGTTCATTAGGATATTTTGAGGAATCGCGATGAGCCTGAAAATATGCGCCACACCCATTGGAAATCTCAAAGAGGCAAGTCCTCGGCTGATTGAAGTATTACGGACTGTCGATATGATTGCGGCAGAAGATACCCGGCATACGAGAAAGCTCCTCACTCACTTTGATATAGGCACCCGCATGATGCATTACAGTGATCACCATGGGGCAAAGGGACTTGAGGAGATCATTGCTCTTTTAAAAGAAGGAAAACAGGTGGCGCTTGTCAGTGATGCGGGAATGCCGCTTATCAGCGATCCCGGCTATGAGTTGGTAAGGCGCCTCGTAGAAGAGGGGCTGGAGTGGGAGGTGATTTCCGGACCGTCCGCGCTTATCAATGCACTGGTGTTAAGCGGGCTTCCGACACAGCCTTTTTATTTTGAAGGTTTTTTGCCGAGAAAAAAGATGGAAAGAAGGAGAAAACTCGCCTCTCTTCGAGAAATGGAAGCCACATTAATTTTTTATGAAGCTCCCACCAGGCTTCAAGTTGTCTTAGAAGATATGTTGCTGATTTTTGGAAACAGGAGGATGGCTCTTTGCCGGGAGCTGACAAAGATGCATGAGGAAGTTATCCGGCTCACTCTCTGCGAGGCCGCAGATAAATGGAAAGAAGAGGAGCTGCCCAGAGGGGAGCTGGTGCTGGTAGTGGATGGAGCCGGGGAGAAGAAGGCGGTGGGAAGCGTGGAGGATGCTCTGCGTGAACTTCTTGGCATCGGCTTTACGAAAAAAGAAGCGATTCAGCTTGTCGCGGCTGAGCGGGGCGTCTCAAAGAGAGAGGTGTATCGCGCCGCTTTGAAATTGGAGGAGATATGAAGCGTTTGTATTGTATTGCGACTTGTACGACCTGCAAGAAAGCAGTAAAGGATCTCGAGGAGAGAGGAGTCGACTACGAGTATGTTGACTTGAAGAGCGACCCCCCTAATAAGGAAGAGCTTCGCTCATGGATCAACAAGCATCCAAAGGGAATATCCGCCTTTTTTAACACATCGGGAATTTTGTATCGTGA
>JAAYOV010000042.1 GCA_012520095.1 Tissierellia bacterium
AGATTGATGACTTCTTTTCCATTTAAGCGAATTCTCGCTGCGTTCGGACCGTCAAATACGGGAAGTTTTCTGTATACTCCCTGATCTTTAAGCTCTTCAATCTTTTCCTGCAGATACGACAGTTCGTGGATAGTGTTCATTTGTCCTCCCTATTCCATTGGATATTTCGCTGGAGGAGATTGCGGCCAAGCCAGGCAAACTCCTTTTGAGCATATTGTAACCGAAACTCTCGATGTGAAAGAAGAAAATCCTCTTCACGGTAAATAAAAGCTTCTTCGCGTGGTTCTACTTTGTTATATGGACAGGCTTTTAGACACAGATCACAGCCATAGATATACTTTTCCAAGTATTGTCTGGATGCCTTGCGATTTTGTGTAAGCGCTGAAAGGCATGCGTGATGATAAAGAACACCACTTTCTCCGATGGCATCTTTCGGGCACGCACGAATGCACTTTTTGCAGCTGTCGCATGAAAGCGAGACGACAGGATCAGGAGGAAAATAAACATCTGTCAAAAGATAGCCAATATGCACGGCACTGCCAAGGGTCGGGTGAATCAGAAGGCTGTTTTTTCCGATGAAGCCAAGCCCCGACTCAACAGCAATCTGCTTGTCAAGCAGCCCTTCTGTATCGCAAAAAGCGGCGCTTTGCATCCCGGCCGTTGATAAAGCCGACTGTAGACGATGAAGGATTTGCCTCACTTCCAGATGGTAGTCGATGATCGAGGAGCTGGCTGTCTTTACTTCTCCCTCAGAAAGCTCATTCTCGTATAGCTGATATGCACTTAGGATACATACCACTCCCTTCGCCTGTGGAAAGTGCAAAAAGGGATTGATTCTCCTCTCCACGTCCGGCACTTCGAAGGGAAGCCGTTGTCTCTTGTTTATGATATCGCGAAATTCTGAAAACACTCGCGGGACTCCAAAACCTGCGGCATCAGCGCCAAATGAAAGAGCGAGAGAGCGAATTTCTTCTTTATCCATTAAGTCACCTGCATCAAGAAATAACTGATGTCATCGATGAGCGGTTCCTTCCTGCTGCTAATATGAGCACAAATTGCCTGATCGACCGCACTCAAGGGCTGGTTAAGCGTCGATAGAAGAATCAATTCCAAATCCTCGACCCTCAAATCAATTCCCTGTCTTTCATCCAAAAGGCCGTCCGTATAAAAGAGTATCCTATCTCCCTTAAAGAGCTGGACATGAACACTCTTATACCGGGGTGTGTAAAAGTCTCCCAGTTTTGTAATAGGAAAACCGCTCTCCGTATTCAAATAACGGATTTCTCCATTGCTGCGCACAAGCAGGGGTCGTGTATTAAGTCCGCCTGAGCTGTACGTCAGGGTACCAATCGACATATCGTAAGAGGCAATCAACATCACGATATGCATCTCATCGGGAAAATTCATTTTATTGAATTCCTCATAGAGATACGCCAAGTTTTTATGCGGTTTATCGCCTAAGAATCTCTTCACAAGGGGCGATGTCGATCGAATATATTGATAGCTGTAAATATTCATCAACGCTGCATTAATTCCATGACCTGAAACATCGAGGATATACATCCCCACCTTGTTTTTATCGATTGCATAGATGTCATAAAAGTCACCACTCAATCTTTCACACGGAATATTGCGACTGACGAAGCTTGCCCCGGAAAACACGACTTCTCCGGGAGGTAGAAGTGACTGCTGAAGTCTCTTAGCACTGTCGATCTCCCCTTCAAGTATCCGATTATACTCCAGGAGATCTTGTGTCTTTTCTTCGACCACTTCTTTCAAAGACTGTGTATAAATCTCCCTCTGTCGATTCAATTCCTCTACTTCTTGAAGATAAGATGTAAACAGCTGGCGATAGAAGACGTTCAAGAGAAGAAATAAACTGATCACACGAAACGTCAGCGAAACCGTATTACAATAAAAATCCTGAAGATCCGCCGTCGCGGACAGACTGAGGGCATGGATAATTACGACAAAGAGAATGTTCTTTGTAATCAGATCTCCGTCAATAAGGTATTTATACCCGTAACCGATGACAGTGGCAAAAATGAGCAGATATAGCAAAATCAGGCCCAAGTGTTCGCTAAAGCCCGATCCGAGATAAAACCGGCTATAGACAACAAGGACGACGACGAGAACGCCTCCAAATAAGAGAGGAAGCATTCTAAGAGGCAGTTTCGGAAAATAATCCTGTCTGATGACAAACAATTTAATCAACAAAATCGATAAAATCGTGATATTGAGAAGCAAGATCATCTCGCGAGCCGACTGCTTGTCGAGATCGGTGATATAAATATGTTCATTGACCGTAACGACCAATCCAATGACGACAGTAATGATGTAGAGAAAGATTGCCAAGGAGATCAATAGATTCCTGCTCTCTTTGAAGATAGTATATCCGTAGGCATTGATAAAGAACATTCCCACAGCCGTAACAAGAACGAGAAGCTGCAGGAGAAGAGAAATATTGACCGCCATATGTGCAAATCGATCAAGAAACATATCCCTGTAAAGAAGAGATGAACGGAACGCAAAATAGAGCAGTACGACGACTGCCATAATGGCCAGACTCAAAGCTTTATCTTTTCGATCTCTGTCCATGTTCACCTCTAAGGAAGAATACTGCTTCCCCCAATGAATTCACGCAAAAGCGAAGTCGAAGGCACCCAACTGTCATCATCGATACTTTCAAAGTAATAGAGGAATTTCTTCAGTCTCTTTGCCTGAGCATATATCGGACTGCCTTGTTTGATCTCTTCGAGCAGAGGAAGAGCGGTCTTTTTCAAGACAGCAAGTTCATACACCAAAGCGGAGTTAAAGATCGCATCGGCACTCTCCTGGAAAGGGAAGATGTGTTGGCTTTCTCCTCTTTGAACACTTGGCCACATCTCAATCGTCTGTTCTGCACTGTGCCCTCTGGTTGCGTAATCGCGAACCATTCTACGGATGAGGCGATTGTCGGTAGTGGGTATGCGATTATGTTTGTCAAGATTGAGTTGCGTAAGTGCGGAAATATACACCTTGAACTTGTCTTTTGAATGGATATCCGGGGTCAGTTGATCATTGAGCCCATGGATACCTTCAAGTATAATCGGCTGATCGGGCGCAAGCTGCATGACAATTACATCGCTGCTTCTTTGTCCGGTGAGAAAATCATAAATGGGAAGTGATACTTCTTCACCTTCCAATAGGAGAGTTAAATCGCGATTGAGCTGTGGTAAATCCAAAGCCACCAAGGACTCATAGTCCGGGTTTCCATCTTCATCCAATGGAGTGTTTGCGCGATTAATAAAATAGTTATCCAGCGATATACTCTCCGGAAACACCCCGTTTGCCATGAGCTGAATTTTCAGCCTATGAGTGAACGTCGTCTTCCCTGAAGAAGAAGGCCCGGCTACCAAAATAACACGGCTATTCTTCTCCTTGATCATATCGGCAATGTGGGCAATCTTCTTCTCTTGAAGTGCTTCTTGAACTTGGATCAATTCACGAATCTTATTTTCTTCAGCTACGATCGCATTTAATTGCGATACATCGGAAACTCCGAGGAGATTGGCCCATAGGCCGCTCTCCATAAAGACTCCATGTAGTTTCGGCTGCTCGACGAACGGCGGGATGCTCCATGGATGTGATTGGGTGGGGTGGCGCAAGATCAGCCCCGGCGCATAGCTCATCAGTTCAAAGGCAGGAAGCGCTCCCGTTGAAGAAGGCATATATCCGAAAAAGTAGTGAATGTACCCGTTCAACTCATACATTGTTGCAACGGGATTATGCTTATAGACAATGATATCTTTTTTCCAATGGAGACCCTGTGCATCGTATCGCTCAGCCGCCTCCGGAATGCTCATTTCGCACTTCAGAAAAGGGAGATCCGCTAAGCGCAATTCTTCCATTCTCTCCCAAATGCGCCTGATATCACTTCTATGAAGCGGCTCACCGCTCACCTCGAAGTACAGTCCTTCTGAAAGGGAGTGCAGCAGATCCATCTCTCTATCGGGAAAAAGCTCGCGTAGTGCAATATAAAAGAGAAATGTCAAACCGCGCTGCAATATGCGAATCCCGTCGCTGTCTCTTTGATCAATCCAACGATATGATTCCCCTTCTTTTAGCGTATAACTGAGTTCCCGAATTTCCCCGTTGACATAAGCAGCAAGGATAGGATAAGAGTGTCTATTTTTCAATGCGTATTGAGCAAGCGTCATCTATTCCTCTTTTCAGTGTTTGCACAATCGTATCATTAATTATGTAATACTTTTTTGTATCGATGCTAAGGCCGTTTTTTTCCATCATGAGCACTAAATGGTCTAAGAGAACGTCCGGAGGCGCAAATTGCTCAGTGATCAATTCTCGCGAAACACCACAGTATCCATGGCCGACGATGGAATCATTTCGCAATTCCACCAAGGCTTTCATCTCCTTACCCGTGAAAAAATCCAGGACCGCTCTGGCTCCGGGCATAGGCGGATCAAGCTGCTGTAAGAAGGATTGAATCGCGAAGATAATATTTCGATTCTTAATATCATACTTATTCCTCAAAATGCGAAGGATCCTTCCCTCTTTATAGATATCGTCAAATAAGGATTTTTTGCCGACATGCTTGAGGACGAAGAGATATTTCAAAAAAGCTTCATTGAATCGGTATAGTCGCCCCAAAAAATCAAGAAACTCTTCCTGTTCCAATTGAAAGCGCATGCTCCAAATATGCTCGCTGAACATCGCATCGGGTTTGCCTTGTATAAGATCCTCCAAGTTCGATTCCAGCATACGTCTCTGTTGCTTTTCAAACAATTCCCTGATGGGAGGAAGTTGTTCACGAGCAGCCGTAAAATCAAAATTGACGCTGCTCATGCATAATCGAAGAAGGGAACCTAAAGGAGTCTCATGCAACCCGAGTGCTATTGCAACATTATGGGCTCCGCTATAGTCGAATCGTCTGCATAGTACAGTTATCAGCTCGTAATCGTGCATCAGAAAACTCCTTGTCGATCTGCCGGCGTGCCATGATGGGAATATACGTCCATGATCCGAACGGACACTCTAGTCTGTATGCCAGCAGCCACTGTCCTCTTCCTCCTTGTCCATACTTGGCATCTCCGACGACCGCAAAACCGAGCGATGATAGCGCAAGGCGAATCTGATGTGTCCGCCCGGTGATGAGTTCGGCCTCTACTAACGTCTCATATGAATTTGCAGCCAACGGCTCAAAGTGTGTCTTTGCAATTTTGCCTTCTTCACCCACACGCGAAATTTGCTTGTCCGGATCCCTGATGACGCGCATAGAGTGTTGCCGTGCCGATTCCATTGTACCAAATACGCGCACAAGGTAGTACTTTTTTATTCGGCCACAGCGATGAGCTCCCTGTAATTGTCTCATAACAGATATGTTCTTTGCATAGAGAACCATCCCCTGCGTATTTCGATCGAGCCTGCTGATCGGAGACGGGCGAAACGCCTCAGCCGCTTCTCCTTTCAGATACGTCTGAACTCTCGAAGTCAGAGAATCTTCTCCCTTTTTGTCAGGAGTCGTTTTCATCCCCTTCGGTTTAAAGGCAAGCAAAATGTCTCTATCTTCGTAGAGAAGGTGAAGTTCCCCTTTAACTTCAACAATGGGCTCTCTCCCCCATTTTTTCTCCAGATCGCTGTGGAGATAAATATCCAATAGGTCTCCATCTCTTAGGATGTGATCCTCTTTAATCACTTTCCCGTTGACCCGTACATCTTTTTTACGAAAAAGACGGTAGATCATCGAAAGCGGGGCTCCGGGAAGAATTTTTCTGATGAATCTATCGGCTCTTTGATCTGCTGAGGATGAATCAATTTGGCGTTTCATTTTCTCTCATTTCTGTGGCAAAGAAAGTTCTCATATGTTATGATACTCTCGAGGTGAAGCTATGTTTGAAAAAATCAAAGACGTCTGGTACGATGTGAGCGATTTTCTCATTACTTTTATTATAATCGTTTTGATCGTCGGTTCCATCGCTTTTATCATGACGAATACTTTAGGGGTCGACTTTGCTCTCTCTGACTATCTCACTTTCCTACGAGATCAGCCGGCGCCCTCAGTCAGTGTGACGGAACCAAAGCCGGAACCCACTTTGCCTGTTATTATTCAGACGCCGATTGTCCCTATCCAGACTCAGACCGAAGCGACACCCGCTGAGTCTCCCTCAGAAGAGCCGGTTGAGACAAATACGGGGCCGGAAGTGCAAATCACTGTCAATACAGGCGATTATCTGCGTGATGTAGCAAACGAGCTGTTGCGCAAAAATGTCATTCTCTCAGTCAGGGATTTCATGGACCGCGTAGTTGAAAAAGGACTTGAGGGAAGACTTCAAGTGGGAACGTTTACTTTCCACGAGAACATGACGTACGACGAAGTCATCGGTATTCTATTCCCCTGACAACTGAAAGGATTTCCACATGCCATTAGTAACGACGAAAAAGATGTTTGCAGACGCCTATGAAGGTGGCTATGCCATTGGCGCGTTTAATGTCAACAACATGGAGATCATTCAGGGAATCGTCGAAGCGGCGCGCGAAGAACGCGCTCCTCTCATTTTACAAGTCAGTGCCGGTGCACGCAAATATGCAAACCCTGTATATCTGAAGAAACTTGTAGAGGCTGCTTTGATCGAAGCTCCTGAACTCCCCATCGCCCTCCACCTTGACCATGGCGACACATTTGAACTGTGCCGCTCTGTCATCGACGACGGTTTTACATCCGTCATGATCGACGGATCTCATCTTCCCTTTGAGGAAAACATCCGATTGACAAAGCAAGTTGTAGACTACGCGCATGACAAAGGGGTAACTGTGGAAGCAGAGCTGGGAAGACTTGCCGGCATTGAAGATGCTGTTCAGGTAGATGCAGCTGACGCCACGTTTACCGACCCCGATCAAGCCGTAGAATTTGTAGAACGAACCGGTGTTGATTCTTTGGCGATTGCCATTGGAACGAGCCACGGCGCTTATAAATTTAAAGGCGAGCCTCGTCTTGATATTGAGCGTCTAAAGAAGATCAATCAGCTTCTGCCCGAATTTCCGCTTGTTCTACACGGAGCCAGCAGTGTCATACCGGAGTTTGTTGAGATGAACAATGAGTACGGCGGAAATATTCCCGGTGCACGCGGAGTTCCTGAGGAACTGATCCGAGAAGCGACGCGTCATGGTGTCTGTAAGGTCAATATAGACTCCGATCTTCGTCTTGCAATGACAGGAGTCATTCGTAGAGAGCTCTTTAACAAGCCTTCGAACTTCGACCCAAGAGTCTATCTCGGCCCCGCCCGCGATGCCATCAAAGAAATGGTGCGCCATAAGATTCTCCACGTCTTGGGAAATGCCGATAAAATTTAAAGAAAGAATAGTTCAGTGCCGATAAAAAACGGAGCCAACGGAAGTTGGCTCTTTTTGGTAGCCTTATTCAAAATAAGTGAGAACACCGAAAAGCAGGCAGCTGCGCAAAAAGTAAGCAAGAATCGTTCAAACACAGCCCCTCTACTCATATAAATAAGCATTCCCAATTTTACATCCCCCCATCCAAGTCCGAAATGGGCAAAAATGCAGAGAATAAAGACAACACAAAACCATTGAGATCGGAGAGTTTCTCCCATGATAAAACGAAGGATGCATCCGGCGACAATCCATTCATCAGGGATTTTCTTCTCGATGATATCTGTCCATGTCAACATGGCGAGTATGAAAAGATATATGATCATAGCAGCCTCCTGCTTTAAACTAACAAAAAAAACTCCCGAAACTCGGGAGACTTAATAATATTCTAAAGTGGAAGCTATTCTTCTTTTTCTTCAACGAGCTCTTCGACCTTCTCCTCAACAACTTCTTCTACTTTGTCTTTTGACTTTTCTGCTTTTTCTTTCAATTCTTCCAGTTTTTCTTCTGCTTTATCCTTGATTTCAACAGCTTTTACTTTCAGTTCTTGGGTCTTATCTTCCACAACTTCTTCTACTTCTTCAATGACTTCTTCTACTTTGTCTTTCGACTTTTCTGCTTTTTCTTTCAATTCTTCCAGTTTTTCTTCTGCTTTATCCTTAATTTCAACAGCTTTTACTTTCAGTTCTTTGGCCTTATCATCCGCCGTTTCCTTAACTGCTTCCGCTCTTTCCTCGATCTTTTCTTTGACTACTTTTGCTTTTTCTCCGACTTCGACCGATTTCTTTTCTGCAATTACTTTCAGTTCTTCGGCTTTGACTCCCGCTTTTTCTTTAAGTTCAACGGCTTTTTCCTTTGCTATTTCAGCCGTTTCTCCTGCCTTCTTTCCGAGTTCTTTTGCATAAACTCCGGATTTTTCAACGACGACAGCGCCGACTTCACCGGCTTTTTTTGCGGTCTTTTTAGCGACATCTCTCCCTGTTTCTGCAGCTTTGCCTGCTACTGTCTTTGTTTTCGAAAACAAGGTCTTCAAGCTCTGTTTGATTTTTGTGAACATTTTCGCCTCCTGTTGTATGTGCTGGAATCTAGCAATCAATTATATTTACCCATTTGTCTTCTTATATCCCATAAAAAGAATTTATTTTAATAAAGGTTAAATTCTGCAGTCGAACAAAGACCATTTATTTGACAAATCTAATTGAGTGCCTGTCGATTGACTTGTAGATAATAAGCCGTCAATAAAATGGCGAGAATAATGATTAGCATCGCTACAGGTGAAATTAGAGATGGAAGACCTAAGAGTTTTCCCATCACCCATCCATGCGGAATATACTGACCTGCTCCGGCATACCAAAAGTCCGGCAATTTGATTAGCGATCCGCCTAAAGTAATCGACACAAACAAAATGATCGAAGCCGGCATTACACGATTTTCCAAGGGAATCAAGGCAATGCATTGCCCGAAAGCAATCATCATCAGCAGCAGCAAAATCATAATTAAAAAATATCCTTCGGGCCTAAACATCTCAGGCATTAGCAAGCGCAAAATACCATTCATAGTCAGTAGCTGAACAAGGCCACTGATCATCAGAGTGCAGATCGTGGCAATATAATCTTTTCCGGGCCCTCCCGCGACGGATAGAATGCGCCTTCTAGTATCAACGTCAGCAAGCATCAGGCTGCCGATAAGAGAAAAGACAGAGAGAAACAAGACTTCTATGGAATAGTCCGGGATCGCGATAACTCGCTCTTCCCCGTCTCTTCCCGGGTCTCCATAAAACTCAAAATGCAGTCCCGCTCCGCCTTCTTTTGCAGCTTCAACGTTCTCCCGCAAAAGTGATAAAATCTCCTCTTCAGAATAATTAAGCGCTTCCGGCATGTTTAATAACACAAGTTGTTGTTGTGCTTCAACGTACAAAACGACGACTGAGACCAAAAAGTTTTCCATCAAAAGGCCGCTTGCAATATTCTCCTCTTTAATCAGAAATTTGACGGAAAATATATCTTTTAGATTCCGCTCATCGATCCTCCCGAAATCTTCCGGAATGATAAACACACCATCTACTTGTCCGAGCTGCAGCGCTCTTTCAGCCTCCTCCCGGCTCATCTCGTACCAGTCCACCACTGCCTGATCCAGAAGATCAATCAGTTTTGCACTGGTTTTATTGTCCGCCTCATCGACATACGCCCCTTCGAGTATCATCGCATTATTTCTATCTATTGTCGCGCCGGCTAACAGATTCAAAAGCACAGGCAAAATCAAGCATAGAAGAATCACGATAGGGCGCTGTGCTAATATTTTCAATTTGATCAGGATGATTGTAATAATACTATTTATCTGCTTCATACTTTACGCCTTCCGTATTTCCACGCCAATAAAGCCGATGGAATGATGGGCCAAAATGTCAGAAGGACTCCCTCCATCGCAATGTCGACCTTCATCCATGCCTGAGCAATGAATCGGTATAACATCTGCATCGTATAATACAGTGGGGTAATAGAGGCGACTCGCCGAAGCCACGCAGGAAAAAGATGAATCGGATAGATGGCTCCGGCCAACACCAATAATGCAAACAATATCGCGCTGCCCAGTTGAAACAAAGTAGCCATCGGAGTATCCAATCTGCCCAAAGCCGTCATAAATAATGACAGAGATAGGAATGAGCCGAATAGCAAAACGGATATTTTTCCGATCGCCAATCCGGGCTGCATTCCACGTATCACAAACAGAACGGGAACGACGAGCAAAATCCACCAAATACATCCGATCAGCAATCTTGATAAAAGAGGAATCACAGTTCCGCAGTGGAGCAACAGGCGATCTTCATAGGCCGTTGCCCGGATGCTTGCTGTGGACATTAGAACGATAATACCGGGAAGACTGGAGAGCAGTAGTAAAATAGCCGGTAAAATGTATGCCTCCATAGCAAATGGAGGGGATTCATTCTTCTGTAAAAAAGACATGCGATTGAGAACGGTTACCAGATAATCAATCGTAATTTTCGTCGTTTCTTCCCAAGCCTTGTTCTCGTTTCCGCTCAATTGAGCATACGTTTTCTGAAAACCGAACACACTGCTTATACTGTGTTTTGCGCTTACAACAAATTGTTTTATGAGAGTAGAAATATAATAGCTGTCCATCTTCAACCAATTGGAAAACCAGACTTCCACCGAGACATCGCTTTTGCCGCTATTTGCGGATTCATACAGGCCTTCGGGAATACGAGCCATAAGTACTGTTTCCTGATTGTCCAAGCGTCTGATGGCCGTTTCCATATCGTCCAAGTAGACTTTATCAAGAAAAGTAAGTCTCTTAAGGCCGGTAACAAACATAGCGCCCATCTCAGAGTCGTCTTCATTTACAAGAGAAAATGAACGTTGATTCAATGGAATATTGTCTGTTTTCTCCTCACGCGCCTCCGGATTCACGCTGGATTTCGCAATGAAAAGCAGTATCACAATAGCAAGTAATACCGCAATCATGCTCTTAATATTTCTGCGCAAATCATAGCGAAAATAGGAAAGAAAAGAGCGAATGCTTCGGATGACTCTCTGTCTCCTACCTTTATTCATCTATACCGTCTCCTTGAGGGGCAACACACTGTACTCCAAATCTTCTACATGGTCAATTTTCCCTGATTTAAGTACAGAATTTTATCTGATATGCGTTCAAGTGTCGCAAATTCATGGCTGGTGACTAAAATACAACGATTATCCTTCTTGAGTATCTCCAGTTGTCGTATCATGATTTCTTGACTGGCTTCATCGGCTCCGGCAAAAGGCTCATCAAGAAGCAATATCGCAGGAGCACCCAACAGCCCTATCACCATGCTGGCTCTCCTGGCCATGCCGCCGGAACATTTTCGGATCTGCTTGTCTAAAAAATCCGACACCAGCGGATCTCGCTTCGCCACTTCAAGATTGTGTTGAATTTGGGAAGAGGGTATGCCACGCAAGGCACTCCAATACTTGATATTTTCCCGCACTGTTAAACGTCCGTCGAGAGCTAATTCCTGCGGTACATATCCGATCATGGAGCGCCATGCGCGATGATCGTCGACACTGACAGAACCAAAAGTAATTCTCCCCTTATCCCTTGGCAAAACAGAGGCAAGGATTTTCAGCAATGTGCTTTTACCGCTTCCATTTGCTCCCGAGATGCCGTAAATCGTCCCCGAAGGCTGCTCAAAGCTTATGTCTGAAAAGACCTTGTGATCTCCCCATGACTTACTCAAGTCTTCTACTTTAAGACAAGCGGCGTAACGGTTATGCGCCGAATCAACGATTGACATATTGTCCCCTTTTAGTCAAATACTGTCGTGTCAACCCCAAGACTTTCAAGGATAGCTATAAGATTGACGAAGAAAGACTCTCCTTCTGAATACATTTTATTCATTGCCCCATCATCACTCGCGTTGACATAATCAACCGGCATAACGGAGTCAATTTTGACATCCGCCGGATCCATGATGAAGAGATCATTCATGACGGCCAAATCGACCGCTTCTTCCATGTCGTCTGCATGGCGAACATGAATCCGATAAATCAGATGATCAGAACCCATCTTGTTTTCCACTCTTCCTTCATAGGTGATGACGGTATTTAACACCGAATCCATATTCGAAGTGCCAATTTCATCGATAGTTACCTGTCCTTCGGGATAAAAACTGTCATTTTTCGTATATAGTGAATAATCGGAAAATCTTCCTTTAATTATCGTCTGATCATCTCCTCCGATACCAAATTTCATAGTATAGTCGCCTATAAGCTTTTTATCCGTTTCCGTGTAGCGGGTCTCAAGCGCATAGAGTAATTTGCTCTCTTCGTTTTCCCGGACAGCCAGAGACCATGTATATGTATTCTCGCTTCCGTTTCGTGCGCGCAGCTCTGAATAAACAAACCCTCGAATGAAATCATCTGCTGTATGACTTTCAAGGATCAGCTCTCTGCCTCGAACTTCATTCTTTTTATTGAGATAGATGACGCTCCTAAACTCGGCATCGCAAATAGAGTGATCAAGATTGATCTCTTCAATCATATTGTTAAAAAGCGTCTGATAGTCTTCTAAATTGAAGGGCTCTGCGCCCGAATCATTGAGCGCTATCAAGTGATCCACAAAGGAATAAAAATTCTGATCATCTCGGACGTAAGCGAGTACTTCAAGCAAAAATTCCGGAAATTTATCCGAAGGAATAACCGCTTCGAAACAATCTACTGTTTCACTTACTCCTCCTACATTTAAATCAATATCCTTTTTGCGCTCCGGCACTTCCACATATTTATAGTAAATTTCCCTTAAATCATCGATAGACTGATCTAAATCCACGTACGAAAGAGATTGACCCGATTCCCTAATAATATCAAAAAGATTGCCCGGAACTCCCGCAGCGCTATCACTTTTGGAGAAATTGAAGTTCGACATCAATTCATCTGCAGAATCCGATTCAAATAAAAGTGATTTAGGAAACAATCCCGGAAACGTTAAAATGACATTGTCATCGACTGTATACAAATTGATAGAGGCTTGCGATGTATCGCTATCTCGCGTGGAGAGTTCAAGCTTATACGAAAAATCCGCCTTTTCCTCGTCATACTCAGAGAAACTTTCCATTCGCACGACAATATTATTTAAAAGTTTGAAAATTTCTGCATCAAATCCCTTTGACAGATCCAATCCCGGTATGGATTGAACCTCAAATGACAGTTCGGACACGATTCCCGTCTTCTTCGCATCGAGATGTTTGACAGAGAAAGCATGAAAAGCCCCTAGTGCCGTGTTCTTGTCGAGGAAGGATTCTTCCGCCGTTCTCCAAATCTTCTCGTCATTTCCGGCTCCTCCTCTCAATAAAAAGAAAGCTGCAACGACAACGACAGCCGCTATGAGAATGAGAGCTAATACAGGAATCGGAAAAGCAGACTTCTTTTTCGGCTCTCCAGTCTTTTCCTGTTCAGCTTTCTGAGGGGTCACTCCATATTGCATGGGCTGTTCCCGGATGCTCTCCGGCTTTCTTTCCGGATCTGTTTCCGGTGCGATTGCTGCAGTGCTCAACTTATTTCCGCACGAAGTGCAGTATTTATCTTCTGCAGAAATGGGGGCACCACATGAATTGCATGTTCTTTTCTCCGACATCATATCCTTCCTTTCGAAAATTCGGTTCTTTTTACAAAGATATCATCTTTTTATAACACAATTTAAAATTGATCATTTTGTCATTGACAATACGAATCATCTTGTCAATCCCGGGAACATGCCTGATAATGAAACCGGATTATATCCTGCAAACACCTTATCACTCTGATCATCAACCGGGGGAAATGGATGGCTTTTTCTGTTTGGCTCAATGATATCATAAACAAATTACATCTCAAAAAAAGAGATATTGCTCGTCTATCCGATATCCATCCCAGCACCGTCAGCCGATATTCCACCGGTGCTCAAACACCAAATGACAAATCGTTGAGGAAATTGACCGTTGGCCTGTGTAAAGCCGCTTCAGAAAAGAATCAGCTATTTCAACTTCCTCATATTATTTCTCATCAATTCATTTATGAAAGAAACTTATTTTTTGCTCCTCCATTTACTGAGATAATCGTTCACGCGGGTGACCACATTCATGCAGATCTGCTCAATGGCTTTATTTTAGCGCTCAAAAAAATCTGAAACGACAGTATGGAGACTCCTCTGTTGAACGCTCTCCTTATATCATCAACTTTGACCAAAAACTTGACTATTTAATTTCCAATAAACAAAAACAATCCATCGATATAATTACTTCGGTGGATTGTCTTAGATCATTCTTATCTATCGAATCATCTCTTGTAGCTCCTTAAGCCTTTGAGGCTCGTTCGGCGAGAACTTCTTCTTAAAAATCTCATGAGCATGAATGAGGCGATCGTTGCTCTTTCTTCTTTCGTATGTTCCGTCGCTTTTCATTACCCATGTTTTTACATTGTCGTTCCATAAAATGTCAAATATGGCAAGAATTCTCTTTTGTAGCTGAACATCAACAACCGGAAACAACAGCTCAATCCTGCGATCGAGATTTCTCGTCATTAAGTCAGCGCTTGAAAGATATAGCGCATCGGGGCGCGCATTATGAAAGTAGTAGATTCTCTCGTGCTCTAGAAATTCTCCGACAATGGAGTGAACTTCAATGTTTTCACTCATTCCCTCTACACCCGGAATCAAGGAACAGATTCCTCGCACAATCAGTTCAACTCGAACCCCTGCACGCGACGCCTCATAAAACTTATCAATGCAGCGCTGGTCGACAAGAGAATTGATCTTGATGCGCACCAGTGTCTCTTTGCCTTGTTTTGCAGCCTGAATCTCGTTTTCGAGCAAACGCTCTAAATGCCGGCGTAGATAATCAGGAGCGGCAAATAAACGGCTCATGCCTTTGCTCGTGCCGTATCCGGAGATAAAATTAAAGAACCGCGAGGCATCCGCGCCAATATCTTCTCTGGCTGTGAGAATGCTCATATCTGTGTATAATTTTGCCGTTGAGGAATTGTAATTTCCCGTTCCCAGATGTGTATAGCGCCGAATTCCATCCTTTTCTCTTCGGACGATCAAAAATATTTTAGAATGGGTCTTTAGTCCGGGCACGCCATAGAGAACGTTTGCGCCTGTCTTTTCGAGTTCTCTAGCCCAATGGATGTTGTGTTCTTCGTCAAATCTCGCCTTTAACTCAAACAAGGCAGTTACTTGCTTTCCTCTTTGAGCAGCGTGGACCAAGCTCCGCATGATTCTGCTTCCACTATTAACCCTGTAAAGTGTCATTTTGATCGCAAGCACATCGGGATCTTCACTTGCTTGGCGAATGATTTCTTCAATGTATTCAAACGAATCATAGGGAACGTGAAAGAAGAGATCTTGTTTTCTGACTTGGGAAAATAGATCTTTTCGATCGAGCAAGGGATTCTTCCTGGGTGTGTGAGACCGTGAATAAAATTCCTGCCTTCTCTGCGGAGCGCGGATGCTTGTACAGAAAGTCAAGTCCAGCGGACAATCCATCATGAAAACGCTACCGGTGTCAACTTGAAAGTAGCGCAAAAGTTGACTCATCACATCCACTTGGAAGCCGTTTCTCATCTCAAGACGTATCACTTCTCCCCATTTTCGCTGCATAAGTGAGGCTTCAATGACTCTTAGCAAATCTTCAGCATCTTCCTCGTGGATTGTCAGGTCGGCATTTCTCGTTATGCGAAACTGACTGATCGATCGGACGACAAGATCGCTGAAGAGATAGTCAAACCCGGAGATTATCACATCTTCAAGGAAGACATATTCTTGTTTTTTCGGATCATCCCCAACCGATACAAGCCTCGGTATGTTTTGAGGAACCTGTACGAGCGCCAACCTCTGAAGTCCCCTCTCCTCCAGTTCCACCGCCAGGTAGATGCTCTTATTTGCAAGAAGCGGAAACGGACGTCGATTATCGATGGCCATAGGAGTAAGTATCGGATACACTTCTCGAAGAAAGTATCTCTTCAACTCCGCTTTCTGCTCTTCATTGAGATCTTCGATCTGCCTGAAATAGATGTCGACTTCTTTTGCCTCTTCAATCGTTTGAACAAATAGTGACTCTTGCTCTTTTACAAGAGGTAAAACACATTCATTGATTTTTTGAATCTGTTGACTCGGCGTCAAGCCGGCAAGATCGAGTTTGTCGTATCCGGCATTCACCTGATCTTTTAAAGAGCCGACGCGAACCATGAAAAACTCATCGAGATTCGATGAGAAGATGCTCAAGAACTTAAATCGATCCTGCAGACACAGACTCTCAATTGTCGCCTCGCGAAGAACGCGTTCATTAAAAGCAAGCCAACTGATTTCGCGATTGATGTATTTGTTCATGCTCTCTTCTCCACTTTGATTCCCAGACCGAAGACGTTTTCAAAAAACGTCTCGGCGGAGTTCAAGCTTTCCTGAATAAAAGGCGCTATGTCATTGACACGAACCGATAGGTAAAGCGTATCCTTCTCTAAATTCACATCTTGCAATCGAATAGACTGATCCTTTGAGGCATCAAGAGCATCTGCAAGGGCTAAGACAGCTCCGAGTCGAAGATCCTCCTGGGGCTTTCTCAAGACATCAACTTGACCGGCGGCCATCATGCCTAGTATCTCACAAAGCCCCGCTACCCTTTCTACTTGGCGCGTTGAAAGGGAAAAAATACGCATCCCGCGAATCATCGATGCACTGGCATAGTAATAGTCTCTGAGATCCAAACTTTTTCCGATCTCGTGGAGGAGGGCGGTATGGCGTAGAACGCGCTCATCTTCGCTTGTCAGAGCAAATTCGTTTTGCAAGGCAGAGAAGATGCGAAGAGAGCTTCCCTCGACATGTCTGGCATGTGAAGTATGCAAGCCAAATCGCTTCGCCGTCTGATAGCTAGTCGAAAACGGATCTTCATTGAATACGCGGTATAGGTCGGCCTTCGGCAGTTTATTATCAATCATCTGCGCGATGAG
Organism: Tissierellia bacterium; assembly: GCA_012520095.1. Classification (GTDB taxonomy): domain Bacteria; phylum Bacillota; class Clostridia; order Peptostreptococcales; family Acidaminobacteraceae; genus DUVM01. Next base: position 16,863 of record JAAYOV010000042.1, read on the forward strand.
ACCGTCGCGAAGCGATAGCTTAGGAAAGGAGATCTCCTCGACTTTGACGATGTCCAAAAATACTTTAAAAAATATGAAAGTGACCAAAGCTTCTTGCCAGTCAAGTCCTACCTCTAAGCATTTTTCAGAAAAGAACGTCTTTTCATCTAAAATTCGATCGTATAATGCGCGGTACTCTTCCGCGCGGATGTGCTCGGTGCCTTCAAAAAAAACATCAATCAACGGGTAGATCAGCGGCCCCATCGCCATATAGTTCTTTATCTTTCGCTTCTTAAGGAGATTGCTCATATAGTCGACTTTTGTATGAACATAGGATTCGAGTGCCTCCAGTTCATGAGAGCTGCTTTTGCTAAACTGCGAAAGCATGTCTTTGAGCGTTAAAGAACCGATCCCGATTTCATCATTGCGGATCATTTTATTGTTTCGATAGAAGGTGATGTCACAACCTGAACTTGTCAGCTCAACAAAGACAGTCCCCTCTTCCCGAAATCGATCAAAATCTTCAATTCTATCTCTCATGGACTTATATGTCAGAAATTTCTCGACAGGATCTTCAATAATTTGCACATGCAATCCTGTTTTTCTTCGAATTGTCTCAAGCACAAGTTCTCGATTGGCGGCACGTCGAAGCGCAGCTGTAGCTACACTCATCGTTTCTTCGACTTGATACTCTCTCAACAGACGAGCAAAATACTCTAAAATCTCAACCAACTCATCCAGCGTATCTTTCGAGATGACTCCAAATTCAAAGACTTCATCGCCAAGCTCTAATATGTGCGTAATTTCTTCCAACGGCATGATGCTTTCAGCCTGCCATTGGACAATCTTCAATTTCACCCCATGGGAACCTATATCTATGGCTCCAAATAAATGAATATCTTTCATCTCAGCTCCCTAAAAGCATTATACATTAAGATACCTGCCTAGGTAACTCAAGCCTCCGCGATCGACAAAATTTAATATTATCTTAACATAATAGAGCTATAATATAATGCGCAAAATGATTATTGTATTCTTATAAGGAGTTCAATATGCAATTAGAATTAAGAAATATCACGAAATCCTTCGGAGACGTTCATGTTCTCAAAGATATTTCATTTACAACATACTCAGGGAGAGCGATGGGGTTTCTTGGGAGAAACGGCTCAGGAAAAACGACGACTATGCGATGCCTGATGAACGTATTCGCTCCCGATTCGGGAGAAATTTTACTTGATGGAAAGCCATTTGTCGCCGATAAGGCATCGATAGGATATCTGCCTGAAGAAAGAGGAATGTACCCGAAAGAGCCGATTGTCGATCAGCTGATATATTTCGCGCGTTTGCGCGGAGCCTCAAAACAGGGCGCCCATAAAAGTGCCATGTACTGGCTGGATCGAGTGGGTCTGAGTGAGTATCACAACAAGAAACTGGAGATTCTCAGTAAAGGAAATCAGCAAAAAATTCAGATCATTCAGGCTTTTCTCACCGATCCCGACATCCTCATCCTCGATGAGCCTTTTAGCGGACTGGACCCTGTCAACTCCCAGCTGTTCAAAGAGATTATCCTCGAGCTGTTAAAACAGAAAAAACTCGTCGTCTTCAGCTCTCATCAGATGGCATATGTAGAGGAGTTTTGTGATGATATTGCCCTGATACATAATGGAAGAATTACTCTCAGTGGTGATCTCAAAAAAATCAAGCGTGAGCGAGCTCATCGGCAGGTACTGATTGAATCTCCATCTGAATCAGCTTCTGCCGTTCTTTCATCCATCACGAAAGAAAAATTCCAGAGAAAAGAAAATGTGTTTCACGTAAGACTCCCTGAAGGAATGACCAAGGAGCACTTGCTGCTCGGCCTTTTAGATCAGGGGGTGAAAGTGGAATCTTTTAACGACTATCTTCCTTCACTGCACCAGATATTTCTTGAAAGCGCAGGTGAACAATGAATAAATTCTCGACCGTTTTCACATTCGAAGCCAAGAGTCTCTTACGAAAGAAATCTTTTATCATCACGACGATTATCCTGATGCTGATCTTCTTTTCTGTCTCCTTTATACCACGCGTCATCACTCTTTTCACGAAAGACTCAAAACAAGAAGAATCAATCCATGAGGGAGTTGTCCTCTTGACAGATGAATTCTCACAAGAAGATTTTATTGGTATGGATTATGTCATCTATCCCGATGAATCAAGCATGAGAGCCGATATCGAAGCAGATGTCATCAGCAGCGGTTTTGTCGTCAAAGGAGTCCATGCATACGACTTGATATTTAAAGATCGTCAAATAGGAAACATCCGGTTTCAAGATGATTTCGAGATAATACGCGAAAACAGAATTCTCGAGATGATGGGAATCGACATCCACTCTTATCGAGCTGCCCTGAGCACGCCGATCGATATGCACTATGATATTTTGGGAAGCGACGGGTTCTCAAACTACCCGATGACCTATCTGTTTATTTTCATCTTCTACTTTCTCGTCATCTTTTATGGTAACGTCATCTCCTCCTCGGTTGCTCGAGAAAAAGGCGATCGAACGATGGAGCTGTTAATTACCTCCACTGACTCAAACTCGCTTCTCTTTGGAAAAGTACTTGGCGCCGGTCTGATCGGAGTCCTCCAATTTGTCTTACTCATCTTAGCTGCTTTATTGGGATACTACATCAATAAAGACAGTTTCGGATTTGACATCTCACAGTTTATACAAATTGGAACGAAAGAA
>JAAYOV010000043.1 GCA_012520095.1 Tissierellia bacterium
AGGAATTGCGTTTGCTGAAAGACTGCAATCGGAAGGTGTTTCTGCTGAAATACATGTTGTAAAGGGTGCATGTCACGGTTTTGAGGTAGCCTTTAAAAGTACAATTGCTAAAACTTGTTTAAATAGACGTGTAGCTTGGATAAAGAATATTTTTCAGCAATAGAATAATGTGTAAGGTACAAACAAATCCCAGTTTGTCGGACAGAAAAATACCGATCTGTTGTACCTGAGACTGCCGATACCCCTGATGTCAGAGAAATGCTACACGTAGAAAAGCTTGATTTCACTGGGTTTTATGAATGTAAAAAGAGCCCAAAACAGCGTTTTATTTTAGACTCTGTCACAGGTAAGAGAGGGTTCTTTTCTACAGTTTTGTGGGGTCCATTGTGCAAGGCATATCCGTTTATTTCAAAATAAATGAACTTGTACCTTTATGAGTATTGTAAATTTTTTTAATTTTAGACATAATATATATTGCAGAACCTAAGGAGGTGGATAATGAAAGGTATTTTTTCAAAACGCAGTCTAGCAATCTACCTACTATTTGTGCTCATGATCGTCGCTTTTACTCCGGCGGTTATGGCAAAAGGCAATGATGTTCCCGGAACGTACCCGACTCGCCCCGGCGTTATTTTAGTCACACCTGATAAATTTGGGGGAGTTCTTCCGCTAGGACACGCAGCGATCATCAGAACATCCACCACCGTTGTAGAATCGACATCCAAAGGTGTTATCATGGGTGCAAACAACTGGAATCACGTAAAGGATAATTGCTATGCGGTCACTGTAAAGACAACGACGCCTCTTCAAGACGAGCAAGCATCAGTATGGTGCGAAAACCAACGCTATAAACCATATAATTACAATTTCTTTAATACCTCGACACGTTCACGCTTCTACTGCTCGCAACTGATCTGGGCGGCTTTCAAAGACAAGTACGGAATTGACTTAAACACCTCTGCTTTCGGAAATGCCATTCACCCGCTTGAGCTTGTCACGACTCCAAAGACGGAAATCATATTCAGCAAATAAAAAAAGAGGTGGGCACTCCACCTCTTTTTCTTTTAGCAACCCTCTAAATAGGAAATGTCATGAAGCGATTTATTTTTTTGACAGCCATAGCCGTTGTCTTGTCTTTTTTAGCAGGCGCTTGTCAATCCACAAACGCACCGCTGAAGGTGGAAGAAAATGCTCTCCTTTCGGTGATCACTACTTCAGGGATCAAAAAGGAAAGCACCCTTCATTTTTTTGATGATGAACTCAATGTCATTGGGTCCTATCATCTGCCTTATGCAAGTGTGGGGAACCATTTTTATGTGCCGGAAATTCAGGGGCATGATTTATTTCTTCCTACTCACGGCTACGCTCATCTTAAAGATGAAGAAAATGTCCTTCATATCGATTTGAGTGAACTGAATTGCACGCCTGTTTTTGTCGGTCAACCCGGCATTAACTGTGTGAGTCTTCAAAATGGATTTCTCTACACATGCAATACTTTGAACAATGTATCCTATATCAGCAAAGTAGATCTTTCCTGTGAAAAAGTGGAAAATGCTCTTTTCCCGCAGATCTATATGACGAAACTCATTTCAGATGAAACATTTCTCTATGCTTTTGGAACAGCACTTGCCGAGAATCTGTCATCTTCTCTTTACATACTGGACCAAAACATGGATGTCGTTGACACGGTAGATCTCACCGGTCTTGGAATTACACAGTATAAGGCCGTTCAAGATGAGGACTGTCTGTATTTTTCCAATCCGGTAGATTCTCAGGATCGCCCGACCAATCGGATTGGCTGTTTCAATAAAAAGTCGAGGGAAATACAATCATTTACCCTAGATCATTTCATGCCAAATGACTTGCTGATATACAACGACACTCTTCTCATCGCTCATTATAATCCTGTGACGGCCGAAAGCGACGGGATTACCTTATTCGACTTGAACACGGAGATTCAGACACATTTCCCTCTTTCTCATGGAATAGAGCAGATGGTTCGGATCGAAGATTCTCTTTATATCCTTTTTGAAAAAACAATCTATGAATATCATGTAGAAGATACAAATCTGGAACGAATCAGGCAAGGGAGTCTGCCTCCGACAAAAGAGGGCGAATATACCGGCGGAATGTTTAAGATGCCTTGATGCAACCTTGTAGCGTTTGTTCTATGGCGGAACCGAAAACTATAAGCGCTACATACCGATCAAAGCTTTTGCGAGAATTGGCAGTAGGAAGGGAACAATAAAAGTAAGGATTGTCCCGGTAATCAATGTCACAAGTCCAAGTCGAATGCCTACAAATTTAGTGATAGGAGCCAACATCGTATCCATGTTTCCGGAAGCGCCGCCGGCTATAGGGCTTCCCAAACTGATTTTTGTCAAAATCGGCATGAATAGTATGGTAAAGAACTCCCTCATGACATTGACGAGAAAGCCGTAGGTTCCGATTTTCAGTCCGTAAGTTGATGTCATAAACGCACCGGTAATGCTGTAAAAACTCATGCCCCCTGCAGATACCATCGACACGGATTGAGGAATGTTCAATACGATTCCGGAGACGAGGCCGCCTAACAGACTTCCGATCAAAATGGCAAGGGGCAGCCAGAGAATTTTAAGCCCTAAGGCTTTGACATATTTGAAGACGTCTCGATTGGCACCTTGTGAAATGCCGACACATATGTACAAGACGATTAAAAATAATGAAAACAGTTGATCGACAAGCGCAGAGTTGAGCCATGCTCGCGTCAGCACCCCTACAACTAAACCCAAAAGCAAGCTGACCGGCATAATCCACATGAGACCTGAATCTCTTTTTTCTTCTGCAGTTACGTTTTGCTCCGGCAAGATCGTTGCATCCGCCACATGCAAATCCAGTTTTTTTTCTTGCAGTTCGCGCTCTACTTTTGATAGAGGCAATACTGTCTTTTCACATATCAGGGTACACACAACGCTAAATGCAATTGCGCTGAGCGAAATGACGGCACATTGAAATCCTATTGTCATGAGTTGAGAGACCACTTCACGATCCAATCCGATGCCCAGCCCGATGCTGATCATGAGTAGAGCAAGTGCAACGGTTGATATTGTATCCGCTGCTTGGATGAATGCTTTTGATTTCACCGATATTCCAAGGAAAATGCCGATTCCAAGGCAAATAAAAGGAAGTATCGTCATATCTTTTCCTCCTGAAGGTCTCCACAATTTCCTTTCATATGAGTGTTTCGTTGCATATTATGAGAATCTCAGCTCTCTGTGGTTAGCCTTTTTTGCCTCGTTATGATGATATCGCGTTGGAAACAAAGCGTAAGGTAATTTTGCGTAGTCAATGAGATATTCTCTTTGATTCTCCGGGCATCGTTTTGGATTTACTTGAACTGAATCTAATCGGCTGAATTTGTTTATCAGTGGCAGATTCTATTATACAAGAGCGTGAATAGAAAGGCTTTCTACAACAGCGCCGATCAACATGAAGATGATTCCGATGAGGAGGGCCGTTTTTTCTGAGTTTTGCAATCGAATTTCTTTAAGATTTCTTTTTGTTGTGCTATTTCCGCTACTTTGGAACACTGAGATATGAGCAATGGCACACACTATCAATAATTGGCCCGTCATCTCCCAGAAAGCCGCCCTGTGTGCGAGGTCGAAGATATGGATGATTCTCTCAAGTAGCGCAACGGCGTCGCTCTCGACAGAAAAAGACCACGTGCCCAGGACAATTCCATTGATGACAATCAATGTATAGAAAGTCATATAACCGATAGAAAGATAGTTGTCCTCGCCCGACTCTTTCTTCCCGAACAGACTGGCCAGAGAGATGATCAACACCGACAGCATATTGTAAAAAAATATCTGAAAGGTAAGAATCAGGGTGTTGTCTGATGTTTCCCAGCTCTGAGCCGGATTTTTATTTTTTAGTACTCCCTCAGGCAGCAAATAATAACTGATTACGACGGTTGCAAAAAATATGACCAATAAAAGAATGGCGGCCCAAATAATTCTTTCTTTTAAATGGTTGCTGCCCAACTTTTGGCGAAGATATTTCATGGCTAATCTCTTGAAATGGATTTTCCTTCTATAATTGTCCCGCAAGATACATTTCGGCATAGTATCCGTTTCTATCAAGTAATTCCCGATGAGTTCCGACTTCTACAATTGTACCGCTGTCCATGACGATAATTCTGTCTGCGTCTTGGATGGTGGAGAGTCGATGAGCGATGATAAAGCCGGTGGAGTTGGAGGTCAGCTCTTTCATTCCGTGCTGAATCAGAAGCTCTGTGCGCGTGTCGACCGAAGAGGTGGCTTCATCCAATATGATGATGGGAGCTTTTTTAATCATGGCTCGGGCTATTGTCAACAGCTGAACTTCGCCTTGGCTGATATTCGAAGCGCCCTCGGTCAAAACGGTGTCGTAACCTTGCGGGAGCCGCTCAATAAATGTATCTGCTCTTGCTAATTGTGCGGCTTCTTTAATTTTGTCGAAATCGACATCAGACAGGTTTTCTTCGTCTGAAATATCTGCTCCATAAGCGATATTGTCTCGAATCGTGCCGGAGAAAAGCCACGTATCCTGTAAGACCATGGAGTATGCCTTTCGCAGTTCCCGGGTATGATAGTTTGTCGCATCTTTGGCGTCGATGTAGATGTTGCCTCCGTCTATCTCGTAAAAGCGCATTAACAGGTTGACCAGGGTCGTTTTTCCGGCGCCTGTTTTTCCGACGATGGCAATCTGTTCACCGGGGCTTACTTTGAAGTCGACTCCTTCAAAGAGCAGATCCTCCGTATATCCGAAGTTGACTTTTTCAAATGTGATCCCTCCTTTAACGGTGTCGGGATCCAATTTTTCGTCTCCCAATTCAACAACTTCGTCTGAATCGAGAAAGTGAAAGACACGCTCGGCTGAAGCCAGTGCGGACATGATGGTATTAAAGATCCCGAGCACTTGGTTGAACGGACCTCTGAGCATCTGCGTATAACGCAGAAATGCCTGAAAGTCTCCCAGGGATAGACTGCCGTTTATGACATATCTACCGCCCCAAATGGCCAATAAGACATAGTTTGAATTCAAGATTAAATCGCCGGCCGGCCTGGTCACAAAAGAGACGAGGGAAGATTTCCATTCGCTCTCATACAATTCTTCGTTCAGAGAAGACAACTCGCTTTTTAATTCCTCCGCCACATTGTAGTGCTTGACGATATCTTCTCCTCGATATGCCTCTTCAATCTTTCCGTTAAAAACACCTGTCAGATTCGCGTTTTTGCGGAAGAGAGGTTTTGCTTTGGTTATCAGATATTTGACCATGTAGTAGGAAACGGGTATGACGACCATCGATAGAATAGCTAAAACGGAGTTGATATTGATCATCATGGCGACGACGCCGGCGAGTAGGACGATCGCTGACAATGAGCTTGTCAGGCCGCTTTGAAGAGTGTTTGCTACATTGTCAAGGTCGTTGCTCAGCAGTGAAACCATATCGCCGGCGGATGAGCGGTCAAAATAATCCAAGGTGAGTCGGTTTAATTTTGCTTGCATTTGATTTCTGAGGGATCGGATGACTTTTTGTGCGACCTTGACCATCAGAACGCCTGAGAGATAGTTGGAGAAGAAGTTTACAACATATAAGATCATGAGGATGAGCCCTGTTTTTCCCAGGTTTATCCAATTGAGAGGTGTTTTCTTCGTCAAAAGGCCGGAAAAGGCGTTGATGATTTGCCCGATCATTTTCGGAATGAAGATTTGCGATAAGGAGGCGATGAGCGTCAGCATGATCGCCGCCATAAAAAACCATTTAAAAGATGCCACATTTTTTAGAAGTTTGAACATTGTTCCTTTGGCATCCTCTGCATTTCCGGACGTCAAGAGACCCGACACTCGCCCTGCTCCTCCGACTCCTTTGGAGATCGTCGGCAGTCCTTCCGTTTTCATTTCATTGTTTCGGTTCGGGTCCGTGTTCATTTCAGTCCTCCTTCCCTGGATTTCGATTGTGAAGCGAGGATCTCTTTATAGACTTCCGAACTCACCTTCAGCTCTTCGTGTGTTCCTCTGTCCACAATGCTTCCGTTTTCGAGAACCAAAATTTCATCGGCTCCACGGACGCTCGCCACGCGCTGAGCGACCACAAGGACGCCTCGATCAGCCAATTTTTCTTGAATAGCTTCTCTGATTTTCTTTTCAGTGGCATAATCCAGAGCGGAAAAACAGTCGTCAAAAATGTAAAAATCCGATTCTCGGATGAGACCGCGGGCGATCGAGATTCTTTGCTTTTGTCCGCCGGAAAAGTTGACAGCGTTTTGTGCGATGTGCGTATCGAGTCCGTCGGGGGACTCTCGAAAGAAGTCTCCCATCTGCACCATATTTAAGACCTGCCAGATCTCCTCATCTGTGGCGTCTTTTTTTCCGGTCTGTATGTTTTCTCGGATGCTTCCGGAAAATAAAAAAGCGGATTGAGGAATAAATGTTATCGCTTGGTTGATCTCTTCCCTTGAAAGACATGTGATACTCATCCCGTTGAGACAGATCTTTCCTCGATAGGCGTCGTAGTCTCTTAGCAGTAATTTTAAAATCGTCGACTTACCGCTTCCGGTGGAGCCGATAATAGCCTTCGTTTGGCCCTTTCTTAAGTAGAAATGAATTTCTTTCAATGCCGCTATGCGAGAGGAGGGGTAGTAAAAATCGACCTCTTGAAAACGAATCCCCTCTTCACACGACTCAAAAACACCTTCCTTCCTCTTTAAGACCTCTTCTCTTGATAAAACCTCTGCAATTCTGTCGATGGAGACTTTTGATCGGGGGATGATGGTGATAATGGATGCAAATTGTTGAATGTTTGTCAAGCTGATCGTGGCATATTCGATGAGGCCGATAAGGACACCGAGTTTGATCGCGCCCGCTTGTGCCCGCATGCCGCTCAGATACAATATGATGAGGATGAGGATATTGGTGAGCAGTAAAATAAGGGGGCTTAGAAGCATCATCGTCGATTCCGACGCAATGCTCGCCTCGGAAGCTTCTTTCGTCGCTTTTTCAAATTCTCTAATCTCATAATCGGCTTTGTTAAAAGCTCGGATGACGCGAATTCCGCTGATGTTTTCTCGAAACATCTGATTGATGCGGTCAATGGAAAGACGTATGCGGGCATATTGAGGAAGAGCTTTTGAAGTCAAAAACAATCCCAACAGCAAGATAAGCGGGATGATGATTAAAATGACAGACGCCAATTGAACATCCAATGAGAAGGATAAGACGAGCGACCCGATGACGGTAATCGTAAGGGTGAATATTTTCCTGAGGGAGAGGTCAAGAAATGTTGAGACTTGCTTTACGTCATTGACTGTGCGAGTGATGAGGGTGGAGTCGGAAAAACCCGTTCTCGTCTCCTTGGACCAGTCGATTATTTTTTCAAATAGATCGCTTCTCAAGTCTCTGGATATTCCCGCCGTGGCTTTTGTGAGGAAATATAGAGATATTAGCAAAGAGACAATATTCAGTACGGTTGCCAGCAACATAAGCAGACCTCGGTATACGATGGCATTCATATCTTTCATCATGATTCCGGAGTCGACAATCTCTACCATAAAACGCGGTATGAGGAGCTGTGAAATCACCCAAATACTCGCAAAGAAAAGCTGGCCGACGATATACTTCGAATATTTCTTTGTATACTGAATCAGCATATTGTTATTTTACCTTCACCAATTCATCTATATCTTTAAATGTCTTGGCGCCCGGTTCGGAGAGTATGTCTCCAAAGGGCATTTGAGATAGTAATTTCCAATTAGCCGGAATGTCGAACGCCTCCTTTGTCTTTTTATCGATGAGCGGATTGTAGTGCTGCAGGCTCGCTCCCAAGCCCAAGCTGCTAAGAGCGCCCCAAACGTTCATCTGCGCCATGCCTGCGCTCTCGGTTGCCCAGCCGTAAAAATTATCGCTGATTTTCTCCGCGTACTCCTTGACCACATCTTCGTCTATAAAGAACAATACGGTTCCATACCCCGAAAGAAAACTTTTGTCGATCTTTGCTTCCGTTGCGACAAATCTTTCTGCGCCGATCTTGGCAAGTAGCGCTTCTTTTACAATATTCCATAATTTTTTATGATTTTCTCCGAGCAAAATGACGGCTCGAGTGGACTGCGTATTATAGGCGCTTGGTGTGTGTTTTATGCTGTCCTTTATGGCTTCAATGACCTTGTCTTCCGGCAGATTTATAGTGTTTTTCAGGGCGTACCGGGATCTTCTTGCTATTATTGCATCCAGATAATTCATTTTTACCTCCTAGCTTTCATCTTAAAAATAATCAAAGAGAGAGTTCGGATCTACATATACTCCGTCCTTATAGACGCGCATATTTCCGGAGGCGATCTCATCGATCAGGGTGACCTCTCCGTCGCAGCGTCCGAACTCGAATTTAATGTCATAGAGATCAAGGCCTTTTTCCTTGAGATCGTCGGCGATGAGGCGTGTCATGTCTTCCGTCATGGATTTCAATGTCTCGTATTCTTCTTCTGTGACGATTCCGAGCATCCGGAGAGCGTCTTTTGTGATCAGAGGATCTCCCAGTTCATCGTTTTTTAGAGTCATTTCCACATAGAATGGAAGCGGTGCGCCTTCTTCCACATAATCCTTATATCTTCGATAAAAGCTTCCGACGGCTCGAAGCCGGCAGATCACCTCGAGCCCCTTTCCAAAGGGGGTTGCGCTAAGGACTTCCATGAAAGAGTTTTCAACGTCGGATTTTACGAAATGCGTTCGGATGCCCGCTTCTTCTATCTTTTTAAAGTAGTACTCGCTCATGATCAGGTTTTTTTTGCCGATGCCCTTGATAGAAAGAGCGACCTGATTGCTTCCGGGGTCGAAGACTCCGTCTTCTCCGGTCACATCGTCCTTGAAATAGAGACAGGCGTTTCCGTTTTCCAGTTTGTAAATATCTTTTGTCTTTCCTTTATATAATAACTGCATGATTCCTCCTACATTCTCTCTCTATTCTACCCTCTTTTCGCTTCTGATGAAAAGAATCTTTTCATGGTATGATACTTTCATGGAAATAGATGAGAAAATCCTTGAACAGCTAAAAGAAGTTCCTCAGAGTCCGGGCGTCTATCTCCTTCGGGGAGCGGAAGGTCGGATCCTTTATGTGGGAAAAGCAAAGCGTCTGAGAAATCGTCTTGCGAGCTATTTTCGCTCGACACAGACACATTCTGTCAAAACACAGACTCTCGTCGTCAACACGAGGGACTTTGAGTACATCCTGACGACAACAGAGACAGAGGCGCTTCTGCTCGAGGCAAATCTCATCAAGAGGCATCAGCCGAAATTCAATATCTTGCTGAAAGATGACAAGAGCTATCCCTTTGTAAAGCTGACCGGTGAGGATTTTCCTCGCCTAAAAAAGACGCGAGACAGCAGAGGGGGCGGAATCTATTATGGACCTTTTGCCAGTGACTTTGATGTCAATCAGACACTCGTTGCTCTGAAGATGCTCTATCCGCTTAGAAGATGCGATGTGCCGCTGGCAAGCATCCGCAGACCTTGTCTTTATTATCATATGGGACAGTGCACGGGACCGTGCACGGGAAACGTGTCCGTGGATGAATATGATTCCCATGTGGAAAAAGTGAGGAAGTTTTTTTCGGGAGATCGAGGGGAAGTAATCGAAGAACTTGAAAGAAGGAGAGACGAGGCGGCATCGAAGCTGCAATTTGAGCAGGCGATGGAATACCGTGACTTGGCCCTTTCAGCAAGCCGGCTGAGCCTCTATCAGAAGATCACCCATGCTTCTGCGGGCAATGAAGATATCCTCGGCCTTTCCAAGGTGGAAGAAAAGATCTGCGTGACACTTTTCATTCGAAGAGAAGGTAAAATCATTGACAGAGAGAATCACGTCTTCACACCTTTGGAAGAAGATCCCGCTCTAAATATGGAATCATTCATCCTCCAGTATTATGCAGAGGCATACGCACTTCCCGGAGAAATTCTTGTTTCTCATGAACCGGCGAGCGTGTGTGCTCTGGAAGAAATCTTATCGGAAAAAGAAGGCAGGAAGGTGCACATCCGTGTCCCCAAAAGAGGGGAAAAGAAACAGATGGTGGAGATGGCTCTCGTCAACGCCAAGGAGTATCTGGAGAAATTCCGAAAGGTCATTGTCTCTGCGGAAGAAAAGCAGAGAGAGATCGAGCTTATTCTGTCCTCCATCATCAGCCGGGATCGGGTGGAGCGCTTGGAAATCTATGATATTTCCAATATGTCGGGTTTTCTGAGCGTGGGCAGCATGGTCGTATACGAGAGGGGAAAAAAGAAGCCGTCCGACTATCGAAAGTTTCGCATCAAACACGTCAAGGGCCCCGATGATGTTCGCTCTATGGAAGAGGTCATCACAAGGAGGCTTGCCCGCTTGCAAGAGTCGAGCTTTGGAAAGAGACCGGATCTGATTCTCGTCGACGGAGGGGTTGGGCAGGTTGGCGCTGCTAAGGCGGCGCTTGCCAAACTGGGAGAGGATATTGCGGTGATGGGATTGGTAAAGGACAGCCATCATCGCACAGATCATCTGTTTTTTGAGGGCCGTAAGATCCCGCTGGAAAGAGATACGGCCATCTATCGATTCTTTTACGGCATGCAGGAAGAAGTGCATCGATTTGCTCTTGCTTACCATCGGAAACTAAGGGGAAAAAGCTTGGCGTTTACTCTTTTAGATGAAATTCCCTTAATCGGAGAAAAGAGAAAAACAGCTTTGATGAAGCATTTTGAAACACTGGAAAAACTCAGTCGGGCATCGATAGAGGAGATCCTTGAGGTAAAAGAGATGGATCGCCCCAGCGCCCACAACGTATATATGCATTTTCGGGAGGAAGAAGATGAAACAGTGGATCGTGTTTGAAGGAGGAGAAGGCTCGGGAAAGACGACTCTCATGGCCGTTCTTAAAAGAGAGCTGGAAGAAAGAGGATTCGATGTCCTTTGTACGCGCGAACCCGGCGGCGTCCCCATTGCAGAGGATATTCGCGCAATCATTCTCGATCCGAAAAATACGGAGCTCGATCCGATTGCTGAGGCGCTTTTGTTTGCCGCTGCCAGGAGACAACACCTGGTTGAAAAAGTGTTGCCTGCTTTGAAAAAGGGGCAGATGGTGTTGATGGATCGGTTTGTCGACTCTTCTCTTGCCTACCAGGGATACGCCAGAGGGATCGGAGTAGAGGATGTGCGTCAAATCAATGAGTTTGCCATTCAAGGGCATCGGCCGGACATGGTCTTTCTTTTGGATCTGGATCCTCAGAGCGGGCTTGAGCGGATCAATGCCAATCGTAACCGCCTCAACCGCCTCGATCTGGAAAAGGTTAAATTCCATGAGAAGGTGCGCGAAGGATATCTGTCTTTAGCAAAACATCACGCATCTATGAAGGTGCTTGACGCAAAAAAGAGTGTGGAGGAGTTGGTAAAAGAGGTGTTGGAGGAGCTACTTCCATGAGCGAAATCCGAAGAGGGTCAATGAGCGTGGAGGCCATGCTCGTCATGAGTGTTCTTTTCGTGGCGCTCGGCATCATCCTTGTGCTATTTCAGCGCGGATTCCTGTTGGCAAAAATAGAGGCGCAGGATTGCTATGCGGAAGTATTTTTAGAAAAGATCGAGGATTTACGATATGAGCAGCTGATGAAGCTGGGAAAATGAATTCGGGGGTTTGTGATGGAAAAGAGATTTCGAATAGAACCATGCAGTGGAATTAGACTGGAAGTCTCCAAGGGAGAAAAAATCGTTATCATCGATGTCGAGGGAGGACAAGTCGTCGACTTTTTTGCCGAGATGAGAGGGAACTCGGAAGAGTTTGTATCTCCGGGAGTGACGATGGACTGCAATGAATCCCTGAAACTTCATGTCGGTGATACGATCTATTCCAATCGATATCGTCCGATGTTTAAAGTTTTATATGACGACGTCAAGGAACACGATCTTTTTCATCCGTGCTGCAGAAGAGAAATGTATGACTTTTTTTATCACAATGGAGAAGGTCATCCCAATTGTCTCGACAATATCAATATGGCATTAGGCGCTTCTCATCCGCTCATTCATCCGATCAATCTGTTTATGCACTCAAAGATTCACGCAGACGGTTCTTTTCAAGTTCTTCGGCCCCTGTCGAAAGCGAATGACAAAATTGTTCTGGAGGCACTTGAGGACGTAACGCTTGGGATTGCCGCCTGTAGTGTTTCAGAGAGCGAGTGCAACAGCGGAAGATGCTCGCCCGTCGATATCGTCGTTCAAGACTGAGTGAAAACAAATCTCTCGGAAGCAGTGAGCCTGCGCATATGCGGAGAAGTGAGATGACCCACATGATGAATCTGCAGCATGAGCCTTTTGTAAAAATTAAAAATGGCACGAAGACCATAGAGATGAGGCTATATGATGAGAAACGCTCGCGCATCAAAGTAGGAGACTTCATTGTATTTACAGATATTGATAGCGGCGAGACGATTGAGTGTTCGGTGACAAAATTATTCATCTATAGTACTTTTGAGGAGCTCTACTATCATCATGATCAACGGCTCCTCGGCTACCGCTGTGATGAAGAAGCAAAGCCCTCCGATATGCTGAGATACTACTCAGCCGATGAAATAAAAAGGTTCGGCGTTGTCGGAGTTGAGCTTGAACGAAGACAATCTTATTCTATGCAGCGTTAAACAGCAGAATGATGAAGCTCTGAAAAAGGGCTTTTTTATTGCCCGGATAGCTTTAACAAGTTTTGCTCAAGGTTCAAAAGGTACAGCTTTTTCTCCGGCCCCCCGGCGTAGCCGACGAGTTTTTTTGAAGATCCTATGACTCGGTGGCAGGGTATGACGATAGCAATCGGGTTTTTATTGCATGCTTGGCCGACGGCTCTTGCAGCGCCCGGTCTTCCAATTTTTACAGCGATATCCTTGTAGCTGCATGTTCGGGCATAGGGGATTTCATAAAGTGCTTTCCAGACCTCCTTTTGAAAAGGTGTTCCATCCAGGCGCAAAGGAAGGGAAAACGCAGTTCTTCGACCCTCAAAATATTCTTTCAATTCATGTTTTGCTTGCTTGGAAAGAAGGGAAGATGAGGTTTTTTTTCGTTGATCCGTAAAGCATATTCCAAAAATATAGTTTTCATCACAGGCAATTTCAAGAATGCCTATTGGCGTGTCGAGATAATCGTATAAAAGCATTATATTCTCCGTAACTGAGTGGAAAAGATGAGATATTCTCTGTTCTACCCCCTAAGTTTTTTTTATGCTCGTGAGGGAGGAAGATATGAGAGAAAGAGGTTCCGTCAGCGTATTCTTTTTGATCCTGTTGCCGTTTTTTATGATATTCGCTCTTATTATAGTTGAATTCGGTTATTTTCGCTTTCATTTTCATAAGCATCGCTCGCTTTTGTATTTACATGCCGATCAGGTGCTCAGCGATTTTCATCGGCCGTTATTCTGGGAGCTTGGTCTACTTGCGGTCGAAGGGGAGGCAGAGGAGTTGCGCCACCCTCTCAGTGAGCCGGAGGTTTTGAAAGACTCTGTTTTGAAAGTGATGGAAGGACACATGTTGTTAGAAGGCGTGTACTTTGCGGAAGATCTGGTAAATGAATTTTTTCAAGAAAGAATGAGTATAGATGTAGAAGTATTTGACCTCTCCGGTCTCAATCGCGAGCTTTGGAGCATTCTTGAGGGCGAGAGTGTGGATGTGGAAGCATTTTTGCTGAAATTGGCGGCGAGTACAACGTACGCGCGCTTGGAGGGCATCAGCGCACACGAACTTGAACATCTGCTTCTAGAAGGTGAGTTTGAGGCGATCAAAGAGCTCCGTCCGGTATTTGTCATAAAAGAAGAGATCCGAAAGACGTACTCCATATTTCTCGAATACGCTGAAAAGTATGATTTTCTGAATATGATCGGGAGCTATCAGCTTGCTGACTATGCTGTGGACTATCTGGGCTACAGTTTGACGAAGGCGGAAAGAGAAACTCTTCATAGTGAGTACATTCTCACCGGCGTGAAGGAGCGGTTTCTGCGCAGATCCGTCATTTCTGCTGAATTATTCGGAATAAGGCTTCTGTTTAATATAGCGGAGATATTGATAAATCCGAGTCTTCGGGAAAAAGTGCAGGCGGCCAGCTTCGGCGATCCCGCCCTGTTCTTTCTTGAAGCGGTGGCTCTTGCCGGGACGGAGAGCGGATGGGATGTAAGTGACATTTTGCAGAGGCGGCCGATCCCGTTATATAAGGGGAGTCAGGGGTTTCAGACTTTTTCGATGGGCAGAAAAAATTATGAAAGCGGATGGGGATACCCGGAGTATCTCAAAGTCATGCTGATGCTGGTGCCTGAAAAACAATACCTCAAAAGGTTGTCGGTAGTTATGGAGCATAATTATGAATTCGACCTTCGAGATTTATATACGGCTTGGGTTTTTGAGGAAAAAATGACGTTTTACGGAAAAGTGATCCCGTTTGAGATCACCAGAGAAATAATAGGAGGGCTTAGCTATGTCCATGAATCGGGGTTCATTGAGCGTTGAAGCGACGGCGGTGATGGGTGTCTTTCTTGTGTTTGTCCTCTATGTGCTGGCGCATATGTATGGAACGGTGTATTTTTCACATACCTTTCATGAGACAACGGCATATATCATCGGGAATAATCGCCATTTCATAGACGAGCGCGTGCTGAATCAGGAGATCTCCACTTCTTTTGAAGACGGATATCTGCTCCGATTTGGACCGTTAATCGAAGAGTATCCGTTTTTGGAAAATGGATTTTTGCATGCAAGTGAAGAAGTGGTCTATATCACCGATACTGGGAGCTATTATCATCGCCCCTCATGTCCGACGGTTCGGCTGAGCCTGCGACCGGTGCGAAAGGTAGATATGGAGGGGGTCATTGGCCCTTGCAGCGTCTGCCACTGAGCATTCACAGTCAATAGAAGAAGGGCATTTGTCTTTGAAGGACTTTTACTTCAACGCCTTCAGGTGGCGTAGATTCTAAGAAGAGTTCGCCGTCCATGTCGAGCTCATCTTCTGTCCAAAAACGAAGATGGTCTGTCTGAAAATAGGATACATACGGACTTTCGATATGCTTGCCTTCCTGGAGCAAGATGGAAATCTCAAGAAGAGCCGGAAGAGGCGCCTTTTTGATAAGAACTCCTTCCAGTAGGCCGTCTTGTGTATCTGCGAGAGGGGCCATATTGAAAAAACCGCCGATGCTGGAGGAGTTCGAGAGGAGAAAGACGAGATATTCCCCTAAATACGTGAACGACTCCGACTCAATTCGAATGGTGCCGAACAGATCTTCTGTGATGACCTCGCGAATTCCTTCCAAATAATAAGCGACGGGACCGAGAAGATTTTTGAGATTGGATTCGGTTCGATGTGCGATATTGGCAAGGGTTCCTGCTGCCAGAACGTTAATAAAGTACTGTCCGCCCGATTCACCCAGATCGAGGTGATGAGTGGAGAAGCCGGGAAAGGCCCGGAGAAAGTCTCGCACTTCTCTGGGGATTTCCAAGTAAGAGGCAAAGTCATTGGCAGTGCCTCCGCCAAAAGGACAGACCGGCACCTGCTGTGGCGCTTGCATCAGTCCGTTGATGATTTCGCGAAGAGTTCCGTCTCCGCC
Source organism: Tissierellia bacterium (assembly GCA_012520095.1). Taxonomy (GTDB): domain Bacteria; phylum Bacillota; class Clostridia; order Peptostreptococcales; family Acidaminobacteraceae; genus DUVM01. Next base: position 15,600 of record JAAYOV010000043.1, read on the forward strand.
AAAACTGAGCAGGAGATCGACATCCTGCGCCTCTGCGCGCTTATAAGCTTCTTGCATCGCATCATTCGGGCCGTCGGTTTCAAATAGAGAAACCCGACACCCAAGGCGGATCAGGCCGAGAATCAACTCTTCGATGTCATGAGAGAGTCTGCCCCTGCCGGATAGTGGATTAAAGATAATATGCACTCGTTTCATGAACCCCCCTTATTACTATCATATACCCAAATGCAATCGAATGTGTATGCGTTGAGTTCTTGCCAGTTTCCGGCTTATTTAAAGGAAGGCAGTCAAATCTTTGCGTGAGGAAGAGGAATTGGGGGAAAGGGGAAAGTGGAGAGAACGGATACAAAATATAATGTTGCAGGCCTGCATAGCCCGCAAAAGAGGAGAGTCGACAATTCTTTTCAGACGCACTCTTTCGATGGGAGCGGCGTTTTGCCTTGCTTGACATCATAGAATTCAGCATGCTAAACTTAATTACAAATCAGCCCAATTTTTTAGGGCGGGTCTATGGGTATTTAGTGTCTCGGAAGTAACGGCAGCTAAGTATGTGGTTAGAGTTGTTCGCTGTTGTTTTGACGGAACTGGATGCCCATATGTTGCACCAAAACCATAAGGAGGGTTTTGTATGAAAAGATTTACTTTAATCTTGCTTTCCCTAGTCATGGTTCTTTCGCTTCTGTTAGTTGCTTGCGATAAGCCGGCCGATCCGGTTGCACCGCCTGCAACAGAAGCTGAACCACAAGGGACTGAGACTGACGTGGCTGAAACGGATGATCCGGCACAGCCGACCACACGCAAAGGCGGTTGGCTGGATGAGATTGTCGTATCAGTTATCGATCAGTCAGCGGTTGTCGCTCAACTGAATGCTGACGCTATTGACATCTACGTAAACGGCTTCGGCACAAACGGACTCGACGAACTGAATCAATCCGGTTTTGAATACACCACCTCAAATGGAACGTATTACACCATTCAGTTCAACCCTGCCGAATTCACATCGGGAGAATTCAACCCGTTCAGCAATCGCAAAGTCCGCGAAGCCTTTAACTACCTGATTGACAGAAACTACATCAATCAAGAGTACTATGCAGGCGGCGCATTGCAGAAGTGGTTCCCCATCATGACGAACTTCGGCGACTATGCTGATCTGGTGGATGTCGCTCGTCGACTGGAAGCTGAATATGCCTATGATTTTGACAAAGCTGCTGAGGTTATCCGTGGCGAAATGGCAAATGAAGGATACGAACTTGTTGACGGAAAACTTGTCAAAGACGGTGCTCCGCTCGAGGTTGTGTTCCTGATTCGCAACGACGGTGACGGAACACGCAAACTCTGGGGCAACTACCTCGCCGATCAAATGGAAAAAGTTGGCTTCACAGTCGTACGCCAGGAAGGCACAGGCGGTGACTTAGGTCCTGTCTGGATCTCCGGAGATCCCAAAGAAGGACAGTGGCACATGTACACCGGTGGCTGGGGTGCATCCGTTCTCAGTCGTGACCAGTCCAACATTTTCCAGGAAATGTATCTGAACACGTCTGCGCAGGGCCTCCCTGTATTCCAGGCAAACGTATCTGATCCTGAGTTCCAGGAACTCGGCGATCGTCTGTATCGTCGCGATTTTAAAACAGTTGAAGAGCGCCACGACATGATGGCTCGTGCTCTGGAACTGTGTCTGCAAGACTCCTTGCAAGTCATGGTCGTCGACAGTAAAGAATATGTACCTTACGTAGACGGTGTCGTCGCTACAGCCGATCTTGCGGCCGGTGTCGAATCTGCTCAGATTACGCCATACACCCTCCGCTTTAAAGACCAAGAAGGCGGAACCATGCGCTGGGCAACACAGCAGTTCCTGTTCAACGGTCCGTGGAACCCCATTCAGGGATCCAACACGACCTCCGATCAGGGCGCAGCCCGCATGACCGTTTCCTATGCATTCACCTATGATCCTTACACCGGCTTAGTGCATCCCTTCTTCGCTGAAAGTGCAGATGTCACAGTTGAGGCGGGCCTGCCTGTTCAGAAGACACTCGACTGGGTAAACCTCGATTTTGCCGACAAGATTGTCGTTCCTGAAGATGCTTGGGCAGACTGGGATGCAGAAGCACAAAAATTCATCACATCCGCTGAGAAGAACGGCGGCGAAGAAGTAACGGCTCGTACAAAAGTCGTCGTCACATATAGAGATGATATCTTTGATGTCGTCAAATGGCACGACGGCAGCGACCTGACAATGGCAGATATCGTCATGTCCTACATCATGGGATTTGACCGCGCTAAAGAAGAATCCGCCATCTTTGACAGTCAGGCTGTTCCAAGATTTGAAAATGTGTTCATGCAGGATTTCCGCGGCTTGAAGATTGTCTCCACGGAACCTCTGGTAGTGGAAGGTTACTCCAATGCGTTCTATACCGACGCAGAACTGACCGCGCTTGATGTTGCGGGCATATGGGTCAACCACTTCCAAGGACAGGGTTCATTCTCGCAATTTGCCATGATGAACGCTGCTGAAGCTGCAGGCGAGCTCGCCTACACGGAAGACAAAGCGCTGGATAAAGAAGTTGAACAGACCAGCCTCATCGGCGGCCCGAGTCTTGAAATCCTCGGAAAGCACCTTGACAACCTGATCGCAGAAGGAACCATTCCCTATGAGCCCACTCTTGGCGAATACATCGACAAGGATGAAGCCGTAGCACGCTATGAAGCACTCAAAGCCTACTTTGACGCGTACGGCAACTACTGGCAGGGAACCGGCCCCTACTTCCTCAAGTCTGTCGACTTGAACGGCAAGTCCTTAGTCATGGCACACTTCGCCGACTATCCGGATCCTGCCGATCGTTGGGACCGCTACTCCGAGCCTATGATTGCCGACGTTGACATCGAAGGCCCCGCTCAAGTAACTGCCGGTGAAGAAGCCACATTTGACGTGTTCGTCACATTCAACGGCGAGCCCTACAAAGTGGATGACATCAGCAAAGTCAAGTTCCTTGTCTATGATGCTGAGAACAACGTAGTCCTGATCAGCGATGCCGAAGCAGTAGAAGACGGCAAATATGCGATTAACCTCTCAGCAGAGGATACAGGCAAGTTTGGTGACGGAGCAACAAAGATTGAAGTCGCAGTTGTTTCTCTCGTCGTCGCACAGCCTACTTTCCAGACTATTGAGTTCATTACTAACCAATAATTTAGATGACTAAATAGCACCCGAGGGGGCAAGTCTCATAACTTGCCCCTTTTCAGGATTCAGGAGAGATAGCGCTCATGACAACAGAAAACAATAATCAAATTTCAATGGAATCAACTTTAGAATACAGCAAGAAGACATCGCGTGCGACGGCACGAAGATTGTCAATGTTTTTCCTTAGGCGGCTTATATTGTTGATGATCACGATAGTCATCGGCGTGTATATCACAATTCTTGTAGCGAACATGGGCGGATATGTCGATACTATTTTGAAGTCCGCTATACGTGAAGAAGTCAATATGGAAGTGGCCGCTATGACAGCGAAGACGCCTATGACGACGGAAGCGCGGACCGAGCTTGCCGAGTCAATGATTGCCGAAAGAGAAAGACTTGCAGGCTTGGATCAGCCTTTTGTACGGCGCTCTATCACACATTTAAAGAATGCTCTGCTGTTAAATTTCGGCCGCGCTCGTTTTATGATCAGTGATCATGGTTCGCGATTGGTCCGAAATATTATTTTGGAAAGGCTGCCGGCGACGTTGCTGTTGATGGGAACATCTCAACTTCTATTGTTTGCCGTTTCGCTATTTTTGGCGTTGATGGTTTCCCGTCACTATGGAAGCATTTGGGATAAGCTTATCGTTGCGCTATCGCCTACGTCTTCCATACCGCCGTGGTTTTACGGTATTTTCCTGATCCTTATTTTCGCCGCGTGGCTGAAGGTTCTGCCTTTTGGCGGAATGGTTGCTGCTCCACCTCCCCCGACAAAATTAGGATATTTCTTCAGTGTGTTGAAACACATGATTTTGCCCGCCAGCTCACTGTTTATTTCGAGTTTTTTGATCAACACGTATTCCTGGAGAACCTTCTTTCTCATCTACTCCAGTGAAGACTACGTAGATATGGCAAAAGCAAAAGGATTGAGCTCGCGAGCTATTGAGAGACGTTATATTTTGCGCCCTACTCTGCCCAACATCATTACGAGCTTTGCGCTCATGCTTGTAGGCATTTGGACGGGTGCGACCTTGACAGAGACAGTATTCCTTTGGCCGGGCTTAGGAACAACCATTTATCAAGCCGTCAGTAAATTTGATACGGCTGTCATCGTTGGAACTACAATTATTCAGGCGTATATGTTAGGAATTACAGTGTTCTTCCTTGATTTCCTATATGCCATTGTGGATCCAAGAGTGAAATTGGGCGGAGGGAACTAAGGAAAATGAAACGACTAAAGGATTCTTTAAAAGATATTGGCAGATACCCTTCTGCTATAATTGGACTGCTCATTGTTCTGTTTCTAGTCCTCTTCTCGTTTTATACGATGTGGAAAATTCCGTATAGTGACGCCATTAAAATGTGGCGCGCGAGTGAGAGTGTCGTTTATAAGAACCCGAAGAACGCCAGACCGATTTGGGTCAATTGGTTCCGCAAAGCGAAATTGCCGGCTTCAGCCGATGTGATCGCAGGAGAGGATGACTCTTTTACGAAGGAATCAACTCCTCGCTCCGGCGGAGGCAATACGATTGAATTTGTCTACACATTCGATTTTAATTACGACGAATTTCCACAAGATATTTTCGTATACTTTACATCGAATTATGAAACGAAAAATCCGTTTATTTCGATGTCTTTGGTGACCCCTTCCGGAGAAAATATTAAAATTACCGACACCGGAATTACGAGATATCAGAATTATCGCTTTGAACAGGATGAAAATCTTCGAACACGCCTGAAGCGCCTGCATCGCGGAAATGAACCCGCTACAGCTATGCAGGGACTCTTTACCAAGCTCGGCTCTGATCCGGTTGAGATAGATAAAGGAACATATCAACTGATTATCCAAGCGACCACTTTTGAAGAGGGATCCGATGTCAACGCGGAACTGATTACTCATGGAAAGGTGTTCGGCTTTTTTGGAACCGACCATCTGCGTCGCGATTTAAAGGTTGCGATGATGTGGGGAGCTCCGATCGCACTTGCATTCGGACTGACGGCTGCCTTAGGAACGGCTGTTATAACGATGTTCATCTCTGCGATAGGAACGTGGTTTGGTGGATGGCTCGATGAACTGATCCAAAGAATTACGGAAGTAAATATGGTCATTCCATACTTTGCCGTTCTCATCATGGTGGGTACATTCTATTCTCGAAGCATTTGGACATTGCTGCTTGTGACGATTCTGCTCAACATGTTTTCCGCATCGATCAAGTCACAGAGAGCTATTTTCCTGCAAGTCAAGGAGTCGACCTATATAGAGGCGGCGATCGCCTATGGAGCAAGTGATTTGCGAATCGTCACTCGCTATATGATACCGCGCGTCATTCCTATGATTATTCCCGGGCTGGTATCCGCCGTCCCCTCTTACGTGTTCCTGGAAGCATCCCTCGCCCTGTTGGGGCTTGGCGATCCTTCGATTCCCACTTGGGGCAAGGTCATCAATGATGCTCGAATGTATGGTGCACATTATCAAGGTATGTATTACTGGATTCTGGAGCCCGCTGTATTTTTGATGATTACAGGTCTTGGTTTTGCGCTGCTGGGCTTTGCGCTTGACAGAATCTTCAATCCAAGATTGAGAGGCATGTAATATGGCAAAAGATAAATCGTATATGCATAAAGAAGCGATTGAAGCGGCGAAAGAAAAAGCTCTATTGATGAGCAAAATGACGGATACAACCCATAAAACGGGGGATGTTCGCCATGACCTTTTGTTGAGCATCAAAGACCTCAGACTTCATTTTGAGACGATCAGAGGCCCCGTTCAGGCTGTTGACGGCGTAAACTTTGACTTGGTGACAAATAAAGCGGTTGTCGTCGTCGGAGAATCGGGTTGCGGCAAGAGTTCTCTAGCAAAAGCGGTGCTTCGCCTGTTGCCGAGAAATGTCGCCCATTACTCCGGACAAGTTGTTCTCCGGGATGAAGATACCATGGCGCTCAGTGACGAAGAATATCGAGAAAGGGTTCGTTGGGTCAGAATGTCCATGGTGCCTCAGGCAGCCATGAACTCTCTCAACCCTGTTCTTCGAGTCGGTGATCAGGTTGCTGAACCCATGATCGTCCACTTTGGTATGAAAAAAGAAGACGCCATGCAACAGGCAGCTTTGATGTTTCGAAATGTCGGCGTGCCGGTGGATTTTCTAACGAGGTATCCATTTGAGCTCTCCGGTGGAATGCGCCAACGCGTGGCGATTGCCATGTCCCTTATCACGGGACCGGATCTTGTCATCCTGGATGAGCCCACTTCAGCATTGGACGTCTTAACACAGGCAAATATATTCAATTTGCTAAAACGCATAAAGGCAAACTTAGATACCAGCTTTATCCTCATCACTCACGACATTTCCACTTCATCTGAGCTTGCGGATATTGTGGCTGTCATGTATGCCGGGCAAATCGTGGAAGTCTGCGAATCTCATCGTTTTTTCACGGTGCCCAGACATCCGTATTCAGCAAAGCTGATGGCCAGCGTTCCACGCCTGCGAGAACGCGAGGAACCTGAGTTTATTCTTGGGACACCTCCTTCGCTGATCAACCCGCCAACGGGCTGCAGGTTTAAAGATCGCTGTGAAAAGCGATTCGAAAAATGTGAACAAGAGCCGCCTACGTATCGATTTGGAGATGACAGTGTCAAGTGTTGGCTATATGAAGGGAAAAGTGAAGAATGATGATGCAAACAGAATACATTGAAGAACTGCATAAAGACGACGCTCTTCCTTCAGAGACAAAAGACGCAGATGACGGCTTTGTCTTAAACATTGATAATCTCAAAGTGTATTTTGAGCTTCGCAAGCGCGCTTTTCAACATGCAGGGTTTGTGCGGGCGGTAGACGGCGTAGATTTACAGCTCAAACGAGGCGAGACGATAGCTATCGTCGGGGAATCCGGCTGCGGCAAGACGAGCCTGATGAAGACGATTTTGAGGATCAATAAGCCCACCGGCGGCACCATCCAATTTGACGGTGAGATCATCAATGATTTTAAGAAAAATGAACTGAAGGATCTCCGGCTGAAGATTGGCTATGTTCAGCAGGATCCATACGGAGCGCTTGCTCCATTTATGGATGTTCAAACTATTTTAGAAGAGCCCCTGAAGATCAATGGAGTCACTGATCGAGAGGAGCGCATTCAACGCGTTCGGCAAGTACTCGAAGAAGTTCGCATGACGCCTGTCGATGACTTTCTGAGGAAGTTTCCGCATCAGTTGAGCGGCGGACAACAGCAACGTGTCGTCATCGCTCGCGCGATGATTTTGAATCCTATTCTACTGGTGGCCGATGAGCCCGTTTCCATGCTCGATGCCTCTGTTCGCGTTGAGATATTGAAGCTTCTTCGTGCTTTGCAAGAGGAGCACAATCTGGCGGTCATATACATCACTCATGACCTGGCAACGGTTCGGTATTTTTCGGAATACATCTTCGTCATGTATGCCGGACAGGTGATTGAAAAAGCGCCGGAAGCGCAGCTCATCAATGAAACGGCGCATCCCTATACGCATGCCCTGTTGGCGGCAACCTCCGATCCCGATCCGAAAAACGTCGATGAGTTTCAGGAAGTGCCCGCCGGGGAACCTCCGAGCTTGGTGACGCCGCCTGCGGGTTGTCGATTCCATCCGCGTTGCGAGAAGATCATCCAAGGTCTTTGTGACATAGAAAGACCGCCCGAATTCGATCTGGGCAATAGACACAGTGTGGCCTGTTGGCTGTTTAAAGATCGACCCGCTCTTCGCGAGTATTCAGGTGTTTCCGAGTAGGGGCAAACGCCACAAAAAAAGGTTCCATCTATCATAAGGAAATGAGAATTAATTTTGATGCGATTTAGTACGAAAAAGATGATCATAACAGGTGGGTTGCTACTACTCATCAGTGTTATTGTGTCTGCTTTGCGAGTTGCGAAGATCTTACCCGCCAGTTTCATTTTTGATTTCTTTTCCTATACCTGTTTAGTAGCCGGTACGTTTATAGGAATGATGGGCATCTTTACGCATGTAAAAGGAACGGTTGACTCGCGCCGGAGTTCTGATTATCGGCATCGCAAGCCTTAGATTTTGATCTCTGTGCACTGTTTTATATGAAACAGTGTAATATATGGCGGCAAACTAATGAGGGAAGGCGGTTTGGGTTATGCCGCCTTTCTTTTTTTTATCAGACAGGTGGGGTATACTAAGCGCATGGAGGACTACACATGACAGAAATACTGGACTTTTTCAGAGAACACAATATCTCTGTATCGGAATTTGAATCTCTGAAAGAACATTGTACATTCGGAATCGGAGGCGCGGCTCGAGCCATAGTTAAGCCTCACTGTGAAGAAGATATCGCATTGGTTCTCGCTTCGTGCCGACAGCGTGAGATTCCTGTTTTTATCCTTGGCAACGGCAGTAATATTCTTTTTAGCGACGAGGGCTTTTCGGGAATCATTTTAACTTTGAAAGATAATTGGAGTGATTTTACGATAGACGGGTGTCTTGTCACGGCCAAAAGCGGTGTTTCATTGGCAACGTTGGCCAGAAAGACGGCTATGCGCTCCTTGACGGGGATGGAATTTGCCACCGGTATTCCGGGAACACTCGGTGGCGGCGTCATTATGAATGCAGGAGCCTACGA
>JAAYOV010000044.1 GCA_012520095.1 Tissierellia bacterium
ATATATTTTGCTTACATTTTTGAATTCCAAGATAGGCATATGCACCACTGTTTCAATATTTATTATCGATACGGGTCGTACCACGAATCACTCGTGAGAACAAAACCGTAACTTTTCGACTTTTTGTACAATCCCACTGCACCCTCTACGCTGTCGTCATAGAAGAGTATTTTATTGCTCGCGACTTCTTCCGAGGTAAACAGATCCTGAATTGCCTTCACTTCTTCTGCAGTTAAGTTTTTAGGATTGTACACGTTCGGACCGTTAAACACAGGTGTCGCCGCGATGATCGTGAAGTCTCTTCCAATGTACTGGTCGAACGGAGCATCGGCACCTTCTCTTACAGTAATAACAGATCCAACTGTACTGATATCTCCGGATTTGACTGTGACATACGGCTGTACTTCAATATCACAGAAAGCCGCAACATCGACGTTTCCGCTGAGCAAGTTGACAGCTGAGCCCTGGTGGGAACCTCCGAAGAACACTTCGCTGAAGAACATATCGGGGCCGCCTTCAATCAATTTATCTTCATCCAGGTTTTCATCGACAAAATGAGAAATGATTGAAGAAGTGGGAACTCTGAATCCGGACGTGGAACTGTTGGAGACAAAAGACATCTTTTTCCCTTTGATATTGTCAATGGAATATGTGTCACCGCTCTTATACTCATCTGCGTTTTCAGCAGGTACGCACAGCCACGCAAAATACTTAGCTCCGTCAAGCGACCAATTTTCATCGCTGTTAACAAAGAGAACATCAATCTGCGGATTTCGATCTTTCGCCTCTATATATCCGACAGCGCCCATCGCAATGGCGATATCTGCCGATCCACTTGCGATCGCTTCAATGGCAATTGTGTAATCAGTCGTCAGTTTGTGTTCGGTTTTTCTTCCGGTAGCTTGTTCAACTAACCTTCCGACCTCGGCACGAACAACCTCATGGGTATTGGATGATTCATTGGGATACCATGTGATGACGATGGGTTTTGTGTTTGTGCTCCCCGAATCTCCTGAGCTTTCTGAGACCTCGGAACTACCTGAAGCGAGCGGAGTGCTCGATGCAGGAGGTTCGCTAGGTGTGTTTGAAGCACAACCGGTTACACATCCTGCCATGACAGCTATGATCAAAAGTGATGTGATTATCTTAGTAATCTTGTTTTTTTGCATTTTTACCGCTTCCTTTCCATACTTTTGTCAACTAAATTGTAGAATTCAGATGTTAGATTCAAGTCACTTCTATGTAAATTGTTCGTTAAAGCTTCATCGGTCATGATTTGCTTAAAGATGACGTTTCTTTATCAAGTTAGGAAAAATAACCGCATTTGATCGCAACCTATTCTAATGTCAGTCACAATCAATACAATGTTCATAGTAATAGTCACAAGACTAGTCACATAAGCACGGCGGACAAGGGAGCTGAGCAGCTCTCTTTTTGCTTAATATAAAATAGCGTCCGAAGTTCGTCCGATCTTCGATCGGCTAATTGTATTAGGTTTTCGCTTCCCGGATGTGTGTTTTCTTCCATGGCTCATTACCTTCTTCCTGCAATAAAAAAGCCCCTAGTAGGGCCGACTTCATTTAATCTTTTATCATCTCTTCAATAAGTTTTTTCTCTCTTCCGTTTGATTTTTTTCGTCATCCAATAGATCCCGCTCTTCATCACTTAAGCACTCGACTTTTTCAATCATTTTATCAAGCCACGAATCATCGAATGTCATAGTTTCTTTGTTCACTTTCTTCCTCCTCTAAGTTTCATTCTTTCATTAACAAACCCGAAGGTGGGTGCTGTATTTTTGTCATATCGCTGTCTCAGTCCTCACTTTGCTATCCGTATTTATGAACTCCCCCTTCTCACATCGCTTTCATATATCCATCTACCCCCTCACGCTCCAGTAAAGCACTTAAAGGATCATAGCGTCACTTTCTCCGGCTGAATCAAACAAATAGCATCATTACCGGAGTCTGTAAAAGGCAGGATTCGTGAAAATCACAACTCATGGCTTCCGGCATTCCCACCGCTCGCTACTGCTTGAAACAGGAGACTCGTTGAAAGAAGCACAAGATCGCCTTGGGCATACCGATGTAAAAACCAAAATGAATATGTATGCTCATGTGTCGAAAAAAAAGAACGAGGCGTTGAAAAACTCTCTGCAGATGTCAGCTTATAGGGACATTAGTCACAAAACGAATAAAAAAGAAGCGTCACAAAACGCAAAACCATTGAAATTCTAGCGTTTTACAACCCTTCTATTTTAGTTGTGGTGGAGCTGGCGGGAATCGAACCCGCGTCCAAAAATAAATAGCGAAAGCTTCTCCGAGCGCAGATGCTTTTCTTAACCACCGCATACAAAACATCAAACTTTGCAATGGTGTTCTCCTTTATTACCACAGGACCTCGGAGAAAGATCCTGATCCTACACTTGATGATTTATCGCTTGCTCTGCGTCAAGTGCGAAAGGCCTGAGCAGCGATGCTGCTTAATTAAGCAGCGTAAGCAACGTTATTGTTTGCCTTTGATTTTAATTGCCCAGTTCTTTTTCGTGTACCCCAGGCGTGAAACACGGCTCGCTTCCTTCCGTTCTCTATCCCTGTCGAAACCTGTACAGCCCCATATTATCTTTCGCGTAAAGCGCGTTCCATCTCTCTTTTTGCATCTCTTTGTTTGGACGCTTCACGCTTGTCGTAGAGTTTTTTGCCTCGAGCAAGACCTATCTGCATTTTTACTAGACCGCGGTCATTGATATACACTTTAAGGGGAACGATCGTATACCCCGCCTGCTTGACCTTTTCATAAAGGCGGTTGATCTCCCTCTTATTGAGCAGAAGCTTCCTGGGTCGGACGGGATCCACATTAAAGACACTGGCATAGCCATAGGGAGTGACGTTCATTCCTTCGATAAACGCTTCACCGGAGCGGATCTCAATATAACTTTCTTTAATGCTGAGCTTGCCTTCTTTTACAGATTTTACTTCCGTTCCGATCAGCACGATGCCCGCCTCAAATGTCTCCTCAATAAAATATTCATGATATGCTTTTCGGTTATTGCTCAGCAATTTCATTATACCCTCCGAGTCAATCACAATATCAGAATTAAAGCGCTATGTCAAATATGACCGATGCTGTAAATTGATGTTTTCTTATGCTTTTTTATCCGTTGCCTCATTATCTTTCACATAAAAAGAGTACATTATGTCCATGTACTCCTTCTTAAGTAAACTTCGCACTATTCCTCAATAACGGTCACTTCTTTCATGACGACAGGCGCCAGGGGTCGATCCGAGCGATCGGTTGGAACTTTGGCCAGCTGATCAACAACTTCAAGCCCTTTGACAAGCTTTCCAAATGCAGCATAGGCTCCATCCAAGTGCGGCGCACTTTTGTGCATAATAAAGAACTGGCTTCCCGCAGAATCCGGATGCATGGACCTTGCCATAGAAAGAACGCCGGGCTCATGCTTCATATCATTTTGAACTCCGTTTTGGAGGAACTCGCCCTTAATGTTCCAGCCGGGCCCTCCGGTACCCCTGCCTTGCGGACACCCACCTTGAATCATAAATCCCTCAATGATCCGATGGAATATGAGGCCGTTATAAAAGCCGCTTTTCACAAGCTTTAAAAAGTTTTCCACAGTCAAAGGAGCTTTTTCAGGGTACAGCTCCGCTTCCATTATCTGTCCGTCTTCCAAAACAATGCGTACTTTCGGATTCATACTTACCACCTCACAGTATATTCTTTAAGTTTTCCTTCAATATATGGGAATGCGGCAAAAAAAGGCCGCACTCCATCCAGCACCCAGGGAAGAAAAATCCGATCCCCTTCCCATTGCGGCAGACTTTGAATATTCTCCCGGGCAATCCAGTGGAGGAACCCTTCTTCATTTTCTTTGAGAATCCCACTAAACTGATGCACTCGATAAATATAACAGTAGAAATCCTCTCCGGCGTTAAACTCAGGAAAATGAATCTCTCCCATCAAGGCAGACTCTTCCACCTCCAACCCCGTCTCTTCCTTCACCTCTCGGATCATGCATTCCAGCGGAGTTTCTCCGGGAAGAAACTTGCCCCCGGGAACCACAAATTTACCTTTGTGAATATCTTTTTCGCGTTTGTTCCTCTCCAAAAAAAGAACATGGCCGTCACAGACGATATAGGCAAGCGTCGTCTTAATCACGCTGTCGCTCCACAAAAATATCGAGGCCTTCTTGTCGGAAAATATCATTGATGGCATCCCACAAGGGATATTTGCCCCTTTGGCGCAGAGTGCTCGTAGGGATAAAAGGCACGTCTTGCAATTGAGCAACCTCCCGGTAAGCCCGCATGCTTTTATGAAGCTGTGACTGATTGAGTTTGTCAGTCTTTGTCAATACGACAATAGGATGGCGCCGAGTCTGCTTGATGAGCCGAGCCATCTCAATATCAATATCCTGCGGGCTTCTACGCACATCGATGAGCAGCAGCGTTGCAATCAAATTTGGACGGGACAGAAGGTACGCCTCCATCAGCGGTGCCCATGATTCTTTCATCTCTTTTGACACCTTTGCATAGCCGTATCCCGGAAGATCGGCAAACCGAAAGGAACGATTAATCTCATAAAAATTGATCGTTCTGGTCTTTCCGGGAGTAGAAGAAGTGCGCGCAAAATTTCTCCGCCCGAGAAGCAGATTGATAAGAGAGCTCTTTCCGACATTGCTCCTGCCGGCAAAAGCGATCTCCGGCATGTCTTCAGGCGGAAACTGATCCGCCCGGCCGGCGCTGACGTAAAGCGACAATTCTTTAATCTTCATACTTAAACCAGTGACTCTGCGAGAACCTCATTCATCTCACTGACATACTTGATTGTAAGCCCTTTGAGAACTTCCTGCGGAATCTCTTCGATATCGGCGCGATTAGCTTCAGGGACAAGAACTTTTTTAATCCCATATCGATTGGCGGCAAGAAGTTTCTCTTTGAGGCCCCCTATGGGAAGGACTCTTCCCCTCAAGGTGACTTCACCCGTCATCGCTAAATCGGCATGAACTTTCCTCTGCGTCAAAGCCGATGCCATGGCTGTCGCCATCGTAATCCCTGCAGAAGGTCCGTCTTTGGGAATGGCGCCTGCAGGTACATGGACATGAATGTCGGTGTTTTTAAATGTCTCATCTTCAATGCTCAATTCTTCCGAAATGCTTCGAATGAAACTTAATCCGGCTTCCGCCGACTCCTTCATGACATCTCCGAGCTTGCCGGTCAGTTTCAATTTCCCTGACCCGCTCATGAGACTGACTTCAATTTCAAGCGTGTCTCCCCCGACACTGGTCCACGCAAGGCCGGTAACCATGCCGATGCGGTCTTCTTCTTCACGTTTTGTTCTCTGATATCTCGGCTGACCCAAAAATCGAATGACGCCCTTTTTCGTCACAGAATAGCTATCTTTGCCTTTTTCAACGACGATCGTGGCAATCTTGCGCATGATCGTGGCAAGCTTGCGCTCCAACTCACGCACGCCCGACTCGCGAGTATGCTCTTCAATGATGTCTCGGAGAGCTTCTTTGGAGATCTTGATCTCCACTTGTTCAAGGCCGTTTTCTTTTTTCTGCTTCGGTATCAAATATCTTTTAGCAATCTCTTCTTTTTCAAAGAGAGTATATCCGGTCAGTTCAATGACTTCCATCCGGTCAAGGAGCGGACGCGGAATCGTCGTTGTCGTATTGGCTGTCGTCAAAAACATGACTTTGCTAAGGTCAAAGGGCACTTCAAGGTAGTGATCGACAAAGCTCTTGTTTTGCTCAGGGTCCAGTACTTCAAGAAGAGCAGACGCCGGATCTCCCCGGAAGTCACTTGCCAATTTGTCGATCTCATCAAAAAGAAAGAGCGGATTTTTCGACTTACTTTCCTTTATCAGTGTCATGACGCGGCCGGGTATCGCCCCTACATAGGTGCGTCTATGACCTCTGATTTCCGCCTCATCTCTCACACCTCCTAAGCTCATTCGGACAAACTTGCGATTGACGCTCCGGGCTATGCTTGCCGCAATCGATGTCTTTCCAACGCCCGGAGGCCCCACAAGGCAAATGATGGGTCCTTTCAAGCTATTTGTAAGCTTTCGAACAGCCAGGTACTCCAGCACCCTTTCCTTTACACGCTCCATGGCATAGTGATCCTCATCGAGAATAATCCTTGCCTTGGCCAGATCGATTTCTTCCTTTGTCTGCTTATTCCAAGGCAGATCAAGAATCCACTCGACATAATTGAGTGTCACCGATGCATCCGGAGAAGACGGATTCATGCGGGAGAGTTTTTTGATCTCCTTTTCCACCTTTTCATGGATGCTCTTTTTTAGCCGAAGCTTATTGAGTCTTTCCATCAGCTTATCGGCTTCGGAACGAGTGTCTTCATCCTCGCCGAGTTCCTGCTGGATCACGCGCATCTGTTCTCGAAGGAAGTACTCCTTCTGCATTTTGTTGAGCTGTTCTTTGACTTTCTCGCCGAGATCACGCTCCATCTCCACCACTTCGATCTCCCGAATGAGCAGAGAATGCAGAAGCCTGAGTCTCTTTATAAGATCCTCTTCTTCCAAGAGTTGTTGTTTTTGTTCTAAGGTAATGCCGAGCTGAGGAATAATGAGATCGGCAAATCGGACGATATCTTCCATACCTGTGATGGAACCGGCCATTTCCTGCGGAATGCGGTTGGAAATGGCAATGTATCGTTCAAATGCGTCGCGAATTCCTCGAGAAAGCGCTTCGAGCTCTACATTGTTCGTGTCAACGACTTCCGGCTCATACGGCTCGACATTCACTTCAAAATACGGTTCATAGCGGACAAGCTCCGTATAGCGGGCACGCTGCTGTCCTTCTACAAGGACGCGGATATTGTCTCCGGGGAGCTTGAGCATCTGTTTTATCTTGGCGACTGTGCCCACCCGGTAAAAATCATCTTCCAGAGGGTCTTCTACTTCCATTTCCTTCTGTGTCGTCAGGAAGATCTGCTGGTCACGAAGCATGGCTTCTTCCAGCGCTTCAATCGACTTATCGCGACCGACATCGAAATAGAGAACCATGTACGGGAAAATGATGAGTCCCCTTAGGGGAATCAAAGGTAATAGTTTCCTGTTCTCCATATCTTCTCCTTATGATATCTTTTTCAGTTCTTCCGGGAATCGGCTTTTCACCATATCTTGTGTCACCCGAAACGAATGACTCTCCTTCTTACCCGGAAGTTCGAACATCGGCTCGAGCATCAGTGTCTCTATGACGCTTTTAAGACCGCGAGCCCCGGTCTTCCTGGACTGGGCAAGTTTTGCAATCAAATCAAGTGCTTCATCGTCAACTTCAAGATCCACTTTGTCAAATGCCAACAGAGTCTTGTATTGACGAAGAAGGGCGTTTTTCGGCTCTGTCAGTATGGCCTTGAGCGTGTCCGTGTCGAGCGGATGAAGAGGGGCAATGACAGGCACGCGCCCCACAAACTCGGGAATAAGTCCGAAATGAAGGAGATCCCTTCCTTCCACCTGCGCAAGCAGCTCCGTCTCCTCCTGCGCACTCTTCGGCTCAACAGGCGCTTGAAATCCCATGCTTTTCTTACTGATGCGACGGCGGACGATATCAGCCATGCCTTCAAAAGCGCCTCCGAGAATGAACAAAATATTATTTGTGTCAATGCGGATCATCTCCTGCATCGGATGTTTTCTGCCTCCCTGAGGCGGGACGCTTGCAACCGTCCCTTCGATGAGTTTGAGAAGAGCCTGCTGGACTCCCTCTCCGCTAACATCGCGAGTGATGGAAGTGTTCTCGCTTTTTCGCGCAATCTTATCGATCTCATCGATATAGATAATCCCCTGCTCCGCCCTCGCAATATCAAAATCAGCCGCATGAAGTAGTTTGAGGAGGACATTTTCCACGTCTTCTCCTACATATCCTGCTTCTGTCAGGCTGGTAGCATCTGCCATGGCAAAAGGAACCTGCAATTTCTTTGCAAGTGTCTGAGCAAGAAATGTCTTTCCGCAACCCGTCGGACCGAGCAGCAAAACATTGCTCTTGTCGATCTCGACATCACTTTCATTGGCCAGTCGCTTATAGTGATTGTAGACCGCAACGCTCAGGATTTTTTTCGCACGCTCCTGCCCTATGACATAATCATCTAAAAACGCTTTGATCTCCCTCGGCTTGGGCACTTCCGCAAACTTTGGAGGAGCAGCCTTTTTCTTTTTTCCCGAACCGTCGATGATCTCGGAGCAAATGCTAACGCAATCGGAACAGATATTGGCTCCGTTTCCGGCGATCAACTGCTCGACTTCACCGGCTCCTCTTCCACAGAAAGAACAGCGTTGTGACTCTCTTTTATTACTCAATCTTCTTCCTCTTTTGAATCACTTCATCGATAATCCCATACTCCATCGCCTCAACCGCGCTCATAAAATGATCTCGATCTGTATCTTTTGTAATCGTACGCAAGGCCTTGCCTGTATACTTGCTGAGCAGTTTGTTGAGTTTTTCGCGATGGCCGATGATTCGCTCCGCGCGAATCTTGATATCTTCAGCCTGACCCTCGACGCCGCCAAGAGGCTGATGAATCATGATCTCACTGTTTTCAAGAGCAAAGCGCTTTCCTTTCGTTCCGCTTGCAAGAAGAAACGCGCCCATGCTGGCGGCCATCCCAATACAGATGGTCGAGACGTCACAGTGAATAAACTGCATCGTATCATGGATAGCAAGTCCGGCAGTGATGAGACCGCCGGGACTGTTAATGTACATATGGATGTCTGCCCCCGGATCTTCCATTTCAAGAAAGAGGAGCTGGGCAACAATGCTGTTTGCCACTTCATCTGTGACCGGGCCTCCTAAGAAAATAATGCGATCTTTTAGGAGGCGCGAGTAGATATCATAGCTTCTCTCCCCGGTCGGTGTGTTTTCAATGACATATGGAATCAGGCTCAAGATTCATCCTCCATGGTCTCCAGAATCAACTCTCTGGCTTTTCTGAGGGAAATATCTTCCTTAAGAGCGCTGTATTCATTTCTTTCATGTTGCTTTTTGAGACTGTCTCGGCGCTTTTCATCTCCTGCACTCAGCTCATCCAAACGCTTGTCGATGTCCTCCTGTGTAATCTCAAAAGCCTCTTGCTTGGCGATCTCACTCAAAAGAAGCGTCTCTTGGATATTCTTTTTTGCCTGAGGGATAAAGGGCTCCTTAAAGCGTTCCGAATCAAGCCCCATCATCTGCGAGTAGCTCTCAAGATCCATTCCCTGCATTCGCAGTTGGTAGTCCATCATCATCGTCAGATGTTCGACCTCGTGATCAATCATCGACTGCGGAATATCGACTTCCATATTTTCTATGGCTTTTTCAAGGACCTCTGCTTCTCTTTCCGATTTGGCAAACTTCTCTTTTTCTTCCAGAATGGACGCCCTCAGTGACTCTCTGTACGCCTCAAGTGTGTCCTCTTCCGACACATCCTTAGCGAATTCGTCATCAAGCTCCGGCAGTTCTTTTTCCTTGATCTCCTTCACTTTGACTTTAAATGTCGCTTCTTTTCCGGCAAGTTCCTCTGTGTACTCTTCAGGGAATGTCACGACGATATCTCGCTCTTCTCCCGCATCCATTTCCAGCATCTGTTCTTCAAATCCCGGAATAAAATGGCCACTTCCGAGTGTCAGCTCAAAATCTTGCGCGCTGCCTCCTTCAAAGGGTTCGCCTTCCAAAAAGCCTTCAAAGTCGAAGATGACGACATCTCCTTCTTTTGTCTTTCTGCCCTCTACAGGAATGATGCGGGCATTCTTGCTTCGTTCGTCTTCGATCGCGGCGTCAATTTCTTCTTCAGTCACCTCGACCGGCTTTGCGGCAACTTTCAATCCTTTATATTCACCGAGTGTGACCTGTGGGTACAGATCGACGGTGCCCAAAAGAACGATCCCTTCTTCTTTGTCAAGCTTCTCTATTTCAAAGCGAGGCTGAGAAACCGGATGAAGATCGAGTTCTTCTATTGAGCGATCATACATATCCGGGATCATCGCATTGAGAGCTTCATCATAAAAGAGATCTTCTCCATAATGCATTTCCAGAAGCTTTCTGGGAGCTTTTCCCTTTCGAAAGCCGGCAAGCGCAAATTCGCCGCGTTTTTTCAAATAAGCTTTCTGAATAAAGGGTTCCATTTCCTCCATAGAAAACCGGTATTCAAGAACAGCAGTATTTTTCTCTCGATTTCTTTCTTTATATTCCATATTTTCCTCCGAACAGTATATACCGAAGACATTTTACAGTAATACCCATTATTAGTAAATATCAAGCCGTCATTTTGATGCTTTTTTCATCTTTTCAACGGTTTTTCTGGAAGATTCAAACGAAAAACCTCTTCCAACGAGGAATTTTTGCCTCTTCATACACTCTTTTACACTGATATCTTCCCAGTTTCCATATTTTTTTCGAAGAATTTCTTCCATCACGTCCGGATTTTCATCCAAGTCGAGCCGATGGATGATCTCCTGAGAAATTCCTTTCTCCGCTAATTTCGCTCGTATATAATACGGTCCGTTTTTCCCCCTCAGGCTCTGTGCATAGTTTAAAGCAAAGGAGAAATCATCGATGACACCCCACTCTTCAAGCTGATCAAGCAACTCCTCCGTCACAGGAAGATCTTTTCTCTCAAGATATTGTGAGACCTGAAAGCGCGTGCGCTGATATTTCGTAGCATAGCCGAGAGCCGCTTGCAGCGCATACTCCCTATCACTCAAGCTCACGAGCTTCTCAATATCGATTTCCTCCCCTTCAAACACGGCAAATTGTGCCCATACAAACGGGTGGAGGGCATATTCCTCTCCCTCCACTGTGACGGTTACTTTTTGTTTTTCTTTTACGACTCGTTCCAGCTTCATAAGAATAGAGACACGATAGAAGGAACGACCAAACCAAGAATCAAAAGCGTGATGATGATCCAAGCGGCGATCTTCTGTCTATTATTTTTTTTCTTCATTTCATACACTCACTGTCTAGCCACTCCATGGCATTACTGAATCCTTCGCGAAGGATTACATCCGCTTTGTGATCTAAGGGCGTGGAGGCCTTGTTGTTCATTATGAACACTTTACCTCGGAAATAGCGGATGAATCCCGCCGCAGGATACACGACAAGACTCGTTCCCGCAACGATCAAGGCGTCCGCTTCCGTCAAAAGCTCAATCGCCTCTGCCACCACTTGCTGATCCAACGCCTCCCCATACAAGACGACATCCGGGCGTATCATGCCTCCGCAACTGCAACGCGGGACGATCGGCTCCTCCGGTATGTCATCAACAGAATACAACTTGTGACAGCGCATGCAGTAGTTTTCTCGAATGCCTCCATGGATTTCATATACTTTTTCTGAGCCTGCCGCCTGATGAAGTCCGTCGATATTTTGTGTGATGATTCCGCTCAGTCTTCCCTTCTGCTCCCATTTTGCAAGGACTCTATGTCCTTTATTGGGCTTTGCTTCAGGAAAAATCATGCTCTTTCTATAAAAAGAATAGAATCTTTCGGGCTCGCGAAGAAGGCAGTCAATGCTGAGCACGTACTCAGGCACACTGTCATATACTCCGCCGGATGAGCGAAAATCTGGAATTCCGCTTTCTGTGGAAGTACCGGCCCCTCCAAAGAATACGATCTTCTCAGCTTCTTTTAATCGAGAAACGGCTTCTTCTCTTGTCATGGCAGAAGACATCTGCGCTCTATTCCTCTTCTTGTTCTACAACTTCCGCGTCCACTTCAGCTGCCGGCTCTTCTTCCTCAGCAAGCTCGATGAGCTCAAAGGGAGAGTGAACACTCAACACGCTCTTGTCAAGTTGGTAGTTGATAAAGAGCAGAGGAGCCTCAAAATCTTCTCTGTCAAACACGATGTCATTTTCGACCACGCTGTTGAAGTTGACCCCCTGTGCCTTTACATTCCAATTCTCAGGCAGGATGACATCTACCTGACTCATTTTTGCTTTTATACACAGATTCATCGGCTGGGGAGAAGGCTTCGCATTTGAAAGATCGACCACCAGACTGCTCATCAGTGCCGCAGCACATGTATCTTCAAAGATCTCGCTTTCAAAATCCAGTTCCTCTGAACTCATCATGAAAAAGAAATCCGAGTCTTCCTTCAGTTTTGCAACTGTGTACGCACAGTAACCTACAGCAACTCCTGCAGCGACTCCCCCTGCAATTAGCGCGGCCTGAACTATTTTTTTTCGTTTCGCCATTTTGTCCTCCTATTGCAAACCAAGCTTGCTTTTCATGGAGGCGAGGATTTCCCTTGCCTCCGCTTCTACTCTCTCCGGTCGAAGATCAAAGTGAGAATATTTTCCGATCATCGAGTTCATCATGTAATGAGACACCATCAATGTGCTTTTGCGAATGACAGAATACAGTCCTGCCAAGATCATGTTGTCATAATCATCCCCTCCGACGAGAAGGCTATTGAATGTGGCCAATCGGTATTCTCCGGGAGGAAGCTCTGAAAGGATATGGTACAGAAGTTGGACTTTCTCTTCTTTGCAGTGATGGAGCATGAATTCATCCATCGCTGCTTTTCCCTCCTCCCTGTGCAAGAGGCCAAGAGCCAAAAGATGATATTTCGTATTGCGATACGTATTCTCGTATTCTTTGTAGCGAATAATTGAGTCAATTTTAATTTCTTCTTCAAACGCCAACTTATATCCGGCAAATCTCAAATTCTCCGTGAGAAAATGCACACCCAGCATACACAAAAGGGTATGGAAAATCGTATAACTATCTATCCCTCTTTTTATGAATAGCACACCAATTCCAAGGATGGCAAACTTTGAATAATACGTATCGCTCATCTGGAATTTATAAAGATAATTGAGTATAATCCTCCTCATGTCATCAAAAGATACATCGTGAACTAGAAGCGGCGCCAATAGCTTATATGTGCGGTCTTTTTCGTAGTTCGGCGACTCCTTCAAGCGAAAATACGTATATTCTTCCGCATAAGCTGCTTCTTGAGCGATCAGTTTTATGTATTCAAGGAGGCGAAACTTCTCGGCCACCGGCAAGCGAAGAATTCTCTCCAATTCAATTCCGGATATCACTTCTTTGCGAACATTCTCAAGTTCCTGTCTCATCATTGTCTACTCCTTAATCTTAGCAAATATCATTCTGCCTGCCGGCGTCTGAAGTACACTGGTAACCTCTACGCCCAAGTTTTCCCCGATTCGACCCTTTGCCTTATCGACGACGATCATCGTCCCGTCATCAAGAAAACCTACGCCCTGATCCGCTTCTTTTCCCTTTCTTAGAATCTCTACTTCGAAAACCTCGCCGGGAATGGCGTTGGGTTTTACTGCGTTAGAAAGATCGTTGACATTGAGGACGGGGATCTTTTGCAGGATAGCCACTTTGTTGAGATTGTAGTCGCTTGTGATTACAGCCCCCTTCATATCCTGAGCCAGTCGCAGAAGCTTCAGATCCACCTCATCAATATCTTTGTAGTCTTTTCCCGTAATGACTACGTGCATGCTCGGAAGTTCTTGAAGAGTTTGGATATAGTCGAGTCCTCGGCGCCCTTTTGCCCGTGTCAGATCGACGGAGGAATCGGCAATATGGCGCAATTCCTTCAAGACGAATTCAGGTATAACAAGATCCCCTTCCAAAAAACCTGTCGCAGCGATGTCCACAACGCGTCCGTCGATGATAGCCGACGTATCTAATATTTTCGGCACACCCGATCTACTTTTTAATCCGGGGGTGGGAAATCTGTTCATAACATCAGGCAAGTACGGAATCTCGCCGCCCATGCGCCCGCCGATATATATTCCAAGATATCCCAAAATCACATAGGTCGGCACAGCCAAAGCGACGGCAACAAATCGATTGCCGATCAATCGAAACAGATTGCTGATAAACAATGCTAAAATCAGTGAAAGTAAGAAGCCTACTGTCCCTCCCAGTACCTGTACAGGTGGTCGGGAATTTATGCCTTCTGCAAGGGTTTGCACCAGCACAGAGCCATATTTCCACAGTAGCCCGAGAAAATAAAAAATACAAAAACCAAATAAAATACTAATAAGGGCTACGGTAAAAATGTGCTGCAATCCCCTCAACTGCGCCAGCCATGGCCACGCCTCCAGGATGCTTCGATTGGCGAGCAGAAACTGTGCCCCGAAGAAACCCAGAGATATTGCCAACAGCCAGCGCAAGGCTGTTAGGAATTTTTGCAATCAATGACCTCCTCTAATTTGTTTTCGATAACTCCAAACGCATCTTCATAAGGCAAATCTTCAATCAACATCAACTCGCTCGAAAGAATCTCCAGCGCATTGTGATATAACTGCCTTTCGCCTGAAGACAGACCTCTTGAAGAATCAATCAGCTTCAGATTGACGAGAACACTTGCCATTTGTTCAGGGGTACCTATTTTCATCTTATCCAGGGATGTCTGATATCGCTTGCTCCAGTTGGAAATAGCGGAATAATCCTCGATCTCACTTTTCTCCATGGCATTTAAAATAGTCTCTTTATCAGAGATCTTTCGAATATTCATTTCCTCTGCGCGGCGAAGCGGGAATTTCAGAAGCATCTGCTTATTACAAGTCTTCAGCGTACAAAAGAGAATGTTTTCTCCATAGAAATCCTCCTCCTGGATCTCGATGACGATCCCTGCTCCATGCATAGGATAGACAATTCTCGACCCAATTTTCATCTTTTCCTCCTTCCATGTTTCTTCAATTATACCCGATTTCTTACAATAAATGTGATACTTTGCATAAAAGTTGACTTTTTGCATCGCAAACCAAATTATATAACTTTTCAAAAAGAGCAATAGTTATTGACATATGTCATAATCTGTGTCATAGTAGTAATTGACATATGTCTTTAATAGTTAGGAGGTGAAATTATGCCGAGAAAAGACGGAACCGGCCCCCTCGGAGAAGGGGCAATGACCGGAAGAGGTCTGGGGGCTTGCGTGGATTCCAATACAGAATTTGTCAGAGGAACAGGGTTCAGGCGCGGCTTGGGCCGCGGATTTCGCTGCGGATCAAGAAAAGGATTTGGCTTTGGCCGATATTGCGCAGTAACAGATGAAGACTTCCTGAAGAGACAAAAAGCATCTCTGCAAGCTCAGCTGGATCACATCAACAAGCAGTTAGAAGATCTGTAGAAAAAGGAAGCAACTGGCGCATATGCCGGTTGTTTCCTTCTCATAACAGGGTAACAAATAAGTTGACACTGTCGTTCTCCTGATTACAATCTGTCCGATGAAGGCATGAAATCAGAAGGGTTTTCTCAAAACATCCGCCTTCTTCGACCTAGCGGCTCGGATGCAGCCGAATCCAACGATGACACCGATCACAAACTCAAATACGAAAAAGAGGTCTATTATGAAAATTGTCATTCCAACCGAAATAAAGACTTTAGATGCCAATGTCTGCCCTTCCTTCGGAAGAGCCCCTTATTTCCTGATCTACGATACGCAAACCAAGGAAAGCGTATATCTCGACAACACTGCAGCTGCAAGCGCCGGCGGTGCCGGAATCAAAGCCGCACAGATAGTGCTTGACAGTAAAGCGGAAGTACTGCTCGCTCCTCGTCTGGGCGAAAATGCCGCTCAAGTGTTGATAGAAGCGGAAATAAAAATACTAAAGACGAAAGATGGAACCATCAAAGAAAATATCGATGCCTTCTTATCCGATGAACTTGCGCCGTTGCAGGAGATTCATGCAGGTTTCCACAGGCATGGAGAAAGGTAAGATGAAAATTGCCGTGCTCAGCGGCAAAGGCGGCACCGGGAAAACATTCATCGCAGTAAACCTGGCTGCAGCAGCAAAAGCTTCCACATATGTCGATTGCGATGTAGAGGAGCCCAACGGGCATCTCTTTTTAAAGCCGGAACATGTCCGAGAGCAAGAGATATCTGTGAAAATCCCGGTAGTCGACCATGAAAAGTGCAACGGGTGTCGCAAGTGCGTCGATTTCTGCAACTTTAATGCGCTTGCCTACATTAACAACAAATTGAGAATATTTGACGATGTCTGCCACTCCTGCGGCGGGTGCCTATTGGTCTGTCCTGAAGATGCTTTTACGGAAAAAGACAAGGTTGTCGGAAAAGTGCAAAGAGGAATTTCCGACAATGTGATCGTGTGGACCGGCATACTCAACACCGGTGAAGCCACCGGAATTCCCATTATCAGCGAACTTCTCAACGCGAGTTCTCAAGAGCCTTCAGAATTGACTTTTATCGACTCTCCTCCCGGAAGCTCCTGTATCGTGATGGAAAGTATAAAAGAAGCCGATTACTGCATTTTAGTTGCTGAGCCTACAATTTTTGGTGTACACAACCTCAACATGGTCTACGAGCTTGTGACTCTCTTTGACAAGCCTTTTGGCGTCATATTGAATAAATGTCTTGGAGAAGATAACCCTGCCGAGGCATATTGCATGGAGAAGAATTTACCTATCTTGGGCCGGATTTCCTTTGACTCGGAACTCGGCACACTGAACGCCAATGCGGAAGTTGCTTTTCGAAATGATGAGCGATATCGAGAGCTCTTTTCTTCTCTTTTGGAAACAGTGACAAAGGAGGTGCCTCATTAAACATCTACTCATCCTTAGCGGAAAAGGAGGCACCGGCAAGACCACTGTTGCTAGCGCCTTCATCAAGATAGCGGATGCAAAAGCATATGCCGACTGCGATGTCGACGCACCCAACCTGCATCTGATTACTGACTGGCAACAGAGGCCGGAGACATCCGATTTCTATGCGCTTCCAACCGGGAAAATAGATCCCGATCTCTGCATATCCTGTGGCATCTGTCGAGAAAGTTGCCGGTATAACGCCATTTCTTTTGATGGAGAATACAAGATAAACCCTTTCGCATGTGAAGGTTGCGGCGTCTGCGAGTATGTATGTCCCGCAGGAGCTGCCTCAATGGTGCCGGAGCCATCGGGCCAATTGATGTTTTACCAAGGCGATGGCAAAGCCTTTTCCACAGCACAACTCAGCATGGGCAGCGGCACCTCCGGGCTTCTCGTCACCGAAGTCAAAAAGCAACTGAAGAGCGCCGATATCAACACAGATCTTGTCATAATCGACGGTTCACCCGGAATCGGATGTCCTGTCATAGCCTCGCTCAGCGGTGTAGACATGGTTCTGATCGTGGCAGAGCCGTCTATATCAGGCATCAGCGACATGAAGCGCATCATAAGCACTGCGGAAAAATTTAACGTCAAGACGGCCGTCTGTGTGAATAAGTATGACACTCATTTAGAAAACACAGATAAGATAATAGCATTTTGCCAAGAAGCGAACTTGCCCTTTGTCGGACGAATCCCCTTCGACTATAATGCAGTAAGGGCGATCAATAACGGCCTCACCATCGTGGACATCGACTGCGCTTCCGGCGAAGCTGTAAAAGAAATATATAAAAAGGCTCTTAAGCTGCTGTTTGACAACACAGGCGATAGCAGCCGCCTTTTCAAGATTCACTAAACACAAACACGCACAACAGACTATGAAAAGAACGGAGACAAAATGGAAGTGAAAAGAATCGCTGTAGCAAGCGACAATGCAACCGTGACCGAGCATTTCGGTCATTGTGAGGAATTCGTCCTCTTCGACATCGAAGACAAGCAAATCACAGGCTCGCAAACTCTCCCCAACCCGGGCCACAGACCCGGATTCCTGCCGAACTTTCTCGCTGATAAAGGAGTCAACGTCATCATCAGCGGCGGAATGGGCGGAGGAGCTGTTGATATCTTCAACGAAAGAAATATCGAAGTAATACTGGGTGCAAAAGGAGATGCCAGAGAGGCTGTCGAAGCGTATCTCAAAGGCGAGCTCGCTTCGACCGGGAGCATATGCCATCAGCACCTTCACCATGCCGATTGTCATCAGTAAACGAGCGTCGCCTCAACATTTAGATAACGAATAGATTCATACGCCTTGCATTCGAAATACGCAACTCGATGCAAGGCGTTTCAGAAGAAAGAGGGCGAAGCAACCTTCGCCCTCTTCTCACCTTAATTCAATTGTGTGGTCTTTCAGTCTCTATGCATCTTTCGCTTTTACCTTGTCACCCAAAAGAAGTGCAAGCCCTGCCGTTAACATGAGTACAGCCAATAAGTACAAATATCCCGCTCTATCTTCACCTGTCTTCGGCAACGTTACTTGATCAGGTTCTGTCGGTTCTTCCGGGTCCGTCGGCTCTTCAGGGTCCGTCGGCTCTTCAGGGTCTGTCGGCTCTTCCGGGTCCGTCGGCTCTTCAGGGTCCGTCGGCTCTTCAGGGTCTGTCGGCTCTTCCGGGTCTGTCGGCTCATAAGAATTCGTTAAGATGAAACCCGTGCTGACATCACCGGTCGTTGTCGCCTGATAACCATCAACAACCTCTTCCTTTACTGTATATTCTATTTGAATACCGTTATGGACTTTTGGTAGATGATCAAAAGTAGTTTCCCAACCGTCTTCACTACTTAATATATCGGTATCTATAACATACTCCTGACCATTCATAACAACAACCAAATGCACAGTTACCGATGATGGACGCTTTTGATCCTCATTGTTATTATCTTCCCATATCTTGGTAACAGAGATATTTATCAGCTCATCATCTGTTCCAAACACAACCGTACCGTTTGAGCCGATTCCACCACCTCGCGTCATCGACCTGTTTCCACTAATAATGACCTTTCCGAGTTCTGCTGTTAAGTTGTTGCCTTCCGAATCTGTATTTAAGCTAAGTTCCTCGTATGATTTTTCTAACTTACCTTCATATTGATCATCCGGCAACAACGTGCCATTATCATATTTCCAATTATAGCGGACTCCACCTAGCATTCTTTGTGAGAGATTGTATTCCGGATTCCCCGAGTGTAGGCCGTACGCTTGACTGGAAAGGACGTAAAGCTCATTGCCCTTGTTTTCCTCCGAAGTATTTCCATATATGGCCGTTCCATCAGTAACAAAAATCGTCGTTTTGGTAATTGGGCAAGCAGCATAACCTCCACCTTCCCATTTGGACGTATTATCAGTCATAATTAAATTTTTGATGTAGAGTTCTCCGTTCGCTCCATTGACACCATAATTTTGGTTTGCACCATTTACATAGATGCCTCCGCCGCCAAATACCCTCTCTGTAGAACCTGTACCAAGCATCTGATTGTCTAGAATCTGACCGCTACTAATATAAGCCTTCGAAGCTCCACCGGAAAAATATTTTGCCTGGACAAAAATGCCTCCACCGGTTCCCCCGGATGTATTGGATTGGACAATACCGCCATCCATATTTAAAACATTCGTGGGTCCCCATTCTCTTGATCCTACACTAATTCCTCCTCCGACTTCATCGGAGTGATTGTGCTGTACTCTTGACTCACCAGACAAATATAAGGTCGATCCTTTATCTAAAGTTATTCCTCCACCTGATGTTTTTATGCCACCATCATCTCGACCACGTTCGGCAATATTATTTTGAACGATCCCACCGGAAAAATTCATATTCGATTTATTGAGAAAAATTCCTCCGCCATTATTTGCAAGGTTTTCTTCAATAATACCACCGGTCATATTGATCGTAGCGGATTGAGCGTATATGGCCCCACCGTTTGTAATACTGTTATAAACGGTTTTAAGTTTATTATTTCTTAAGACTGTACCCTCTGTAATATCAAGAGTCGAGCCCCTTTCTAACTTTATTAATGATGCCTTTGTGTCCGGGTTTTCTCCTGAGTTGCCATCGATAATAATATTAGATAAACTAGCCGCTTTCCCGGTAGTGACTTTTAACAAGTAATCATGAAAGCCCGCTCCTCTGACAAGCGTAGCCTGAGTTCCGTCGAGATCAATCGCACCCTCAACCGCAGTCGTTCCTATGACTATAATTTCAGTAATCGCCTGATTTGCCGTAGCTATTTCTTTGGCTTTTTCAAAAGACCGAACCGCCGTTTCCGGACTTCTTCCATCAGCGGCGTCATCACCGGCAGTACCGTTTAAATAAACAACGTTCTTGATTTCTGTCGTCTCTATATTTTCAACCAGCATTACATCTTTATATGAAGTATCGCCTTCGGTATAGGCAATTACGGTGTTTTTTAATTTAGGGATGCTCAATACTACTTTGTCAGCTTCTTTTCTCAGGAAAAGGTCATACTTAAATAGATGAGGTTTAATCAAGCTACCATCATCATACGTATAATACTCAACTTCAACTGCTTGGGAAGGTACACCTACCGCATCAAATGTTACTTTACCATTCCAAACATATTTATCCCATGGTTCTGCAGCCGAGTTGTTAACCGTCAAAGACATTTGTTTAACTTGAGTTTCCGCTTGACCTGCAACGTGTAATTCGATGTCAACGGTAAAACTGGTAAGATCCCAGTTCTCATCGTGAATAGGGCTCCCCGACACCCACCAACCATCATCATAGGCAGTGGTTATCCCATCATGATTTGCGCCGGGTCTGTTTACATCAAACGTTAGCATATATTCTGCTTCATCTGTCACAATGGCATTTAAAGGGTTATCATTGGCATCAAATTGTGACTTGTATGAAACGGAACGCGTACTTGCAGCCATCATCGAATTCCCGGGTATCTCTTCAACTATGCTTTGTAGCTCATTTTCCGCCTCTTCTGCAGCACCGGAACTAATGTCCTCTCCCTCGGACTCAAGCGCTTCTGCCACGACTTCTTCTGACAATACACTTTCCATCTCGCTATGTAGTTGAGTTTGGGTAGCGTCATCTACTTCTCCGGCTCCTTCTTCCATAGCTAGTACAACCGGTGAATAAAAGCTGCCTACAGTCAACAATATCGCCAACAAAAAAACCGGAAATTTTCTTATCATTAAAATCCTCCTTTGCTTTTTTAACCCTTGTTATTTCACAAAAAATCAGATATCGCTTCGAATTGCACATCCCATAGTTTTTCAATCCTTTAGATTAAGCCCTTATAGTGGTGTAAATTGAGAAATGCTCACTTTTAATAAAGAAAGATGAACCATTTTTCCCTTTCGTGTAACATTGTATCAAACAAAACATTCAACCACTTGGAATAAAAAGTTACCAACTCAATATTACACTGAATTGCGATATCGTCAAAGGTTTATTTCTTTCTCAGACTCTCGAAGCTCTTATTCCTCTTATAGAATCGATCCTGAATCAATTCCTTGAGGCACAGGCCACTAAAACATAAACGCAGCGAAGATCGCACCTGCTGCCGAAACGGTTCACGAGTGCATACCTTAAAAAAACCGGGGATTGGTTCTCGTAGCCTTATGGAAAAAGATACTTTGGATATAGTTTCACATTTTCTGAATGATTAATTTATTTAAAACAATAAAACGACTCATGAGATTTTTGCTTCAAGATAAGGAACAGTTTCGACAAAACTACTATTGTAATACCGTTTCCAAGCTCTTGCTGCAGGAGACGTTTAAGAGATTTTCCGTGTACGGATGCACAAGTCCCTTTGACAGAGAGTCTTTATCCACTATTTCGAGAATGCGAGAATCTTTCATAATAGCGATACGGTTGCAATAGTTTTGAAGCACCCTTATATCGTGAGAAACCATGATTATGGTTAAATTGTAGCGCACCTTCAGTTCGAGAAGGAGCTTTAGAATTTGAAGTTGGATATTTATATCCAGAGAAGACACCGCCTCATCACAGATAAGAATCTTCGGCTTCGACACCAAAGCTCGTGCTATAGCGACACGTTGGCATTGGCCCGTACTTAGTTCCGTGGGCCTTACATAATACATCGACTCATCTATACCTACATCTCCAAGAAGTGCCATAGCCATTTCTTCACGATGCCCCTTGTACAGTCCGTTGTAAAACAAAGGCTCTTGTACTATGTCGAGGACCTTGCGTCTCGGATTCAGCACAGCTCTTGAATTTTGGAATATCATCTGGATTTCCGGAGAAAATTTTCTGCGTTTGCGCACTTTCAATTTCAACAAATCTACATCTTCGTAAAAAATCTCACCGGCTACATTTTCTTCGACACCCATTATACATCTGCTCAGTGTCGATTTTCCACAACCACTTTCTCCTATGATGCCTAAGATTTCATTTCGGTACACTTCTAAATTAATATCGCTGAGCACCCTGAAAGAACCGTAGCTTTTCGAAACGCCGGATATTCTCAAAATGGGGGAAGGTTCTATCGTTTCACCACCCATCTCATTTACATTGGGTATCTCATTGTAGGAATCTATTAAAGATTTTGTATATTCATGTTTAGGGGCAGCGAGGAGAATTTGCGTCGGTGCATCTTCGCATATTTCTCCTTTATCCAATACCAATATTCTATCGGCGACCTTTGCGGCAACGGAAATATCGTGCGTTATAAGTAAGACGCTTATCCCTTCCAGATTTCGTAAATTTTCTATGACCTCATATGCACTTAGAACATCCAAAGAAGATGTCGGTTCATCGCCAATAAGCAATATAGGATCGAGGCAAAGACACATGGCGATGCAAACCCTTTGACACATTCCGCCGGAGAGCTGATGCGGGTAGGAATCGTATACTTTTTCGGCATCTTTTATGAGCAACGATTCCAATTTCTCGATCGCCAAACTCCTGACTTCCTCTTTCTCACATATTTGATGAAAACCTAAAAGCTCCTCGAAATGCCTGCCTATCGTCTGTATCGGATTGAGAGATTCTGTGGCGTCCTGAAAAATAAATGCAATCTTAGAGCCTCGAACCTTGTTCAGTTCCAAAAACTTTTCTTTTTTGAATATATCAACGCCTTCAAGGCTGTAAGTTCCGCCTTTTATGACTGCGCTCTTGGGAAGGATCCCCGTCAGGAATTTTGCCAACGTGGATTTTCCGTTGCCACTCTGTCCTATAAGAGCAATTTTCTCGTTCTCGGATATAACAAGAGAAAAGTTTTCGTATACATTTACGACTCGCTTGTCAGTAACATAAGACAATGTCAGATCTTCTATCTTTACTACAGGATTTTTCTTCATTTTACATCTTCCATTTCCGTCGCCAAGGTGTCGTAAGGATTGCTGAAATCCCGAAGCCCCTCCCCCAAAAGATTGAGGGCCAGAACAGTTATGATAATAGCCACTATGGGCCAAAGCAGCATATGATAAGACTGTGTCATATATGAGCGTCCATCGCTTATCATGTTACCCCACTCGGGCAGAGGAGGCTTTATTCCCATTCCGAAAAAGGAAAGTGTAGATAGAGTTAAAATAAGATTGCCGAATTCGAAAGTTAAATAAATGAAGAGTGAGGTGAAAATATTAGGGAGGATTTCTCTGAACACTATGACAGGGTAGGAAGCACCCAACACCATAGCGGAAAGAACCATCTGACTGTTTTTAAGTGACAGCACCAAGCTTCGAGTGTATCTTGCAAAAGGAGCCCACCATACCGCTACAACTACAATCAAAACATTTTCGAGCCCCCTTCCGAAGATGGCGCATACCGCCATAGCTACCACCAAAAACGGTACTGCCAGAAGCACGTCGACCAATGTCATGATGACCACATCCACAGGCTTATTGAAATTCATCGCAGAGATAATTCCGAGCACCACTCCTACGACAGCCGTCAAAAATAGTGCGGTGAAAGATACGGGAAGCGTAATTCTGGCACCGTACAATATTCTTGCAAAGATATCGCGACCGAAGTGATCGGTTCCAAGCAGGTGCTCCTTGTTCGGAGGCAAAAACCTTTGCGAGGAATCGCCTTCGATGGGATCGTACACTGTCAAAAGCGGCGCAAATATGGAGGCTATGACAATCAGAAACAAGAGGACGATAGCCATTATAATCATCAACATTCCTTGCTTTTTCATGCTTACAATTTTGCCTTCCTAAAACGGCTTCTATATACTTAACCGTTTCACTCTTCCCTCACCACCGGATTTATCAGCGGGTAGAGCATGTCGCTCAAAAAATTGACTATAACTACAATAAATGTGATCACCAGAACATAGGCCTGAACGGCAGGATAATCTTGGGTTATAACCGAACTCATGCCGAAATTACCTATCCCCGGCCAAGAAAAAATTCTTTCGGTTATGACCATGCCGCCCACCGAAGAAGCAAAAGACATGCTGAGTGTCGTAAAAATTGGAATCATGGTATTTTGCAACGCCTCTGCGATAAGCTTCCTTTTGTCGAAACCTTTTGCAACATAAGCGACCATGTAAGTTTTTCCCATCTCGTCGAGGAGCGAATTTCTTATAATTCTGGATAATTTCGGGAAGATGGTGATACCTACAGCAAAAGCAGGCAGCCACAGCCTTGAAAGAGCTGCGGAATTGCTCACTTCATAGATTTTCAGATTGACGGAGAAATACATGAGCATTGCAAAACCTATCGCAAAAAAAGGCACGGAACGCAAAAATATTGCCACGAGCCTTATGGCATGCTCCTGCCATTTGGACACATAGACAACGGAAAGAACCCCTGCAATCAATGCAAAAACAAGCTGAAGCAAAGTCCCTACCAGCGCTATCAACACAGAGCTCGGCAGCACTTTGGCGATGTAGGAAGCGATATCTACCTTGGTTATGAGAGATTTGCCCATTCTGCCACTCAAGATATTTTGCATCCAATTCTTGTACTGAATCAAAATATGATCATTGAGTCCGAACTCTTCCTTTGTTTCTTGAATTTTTTGTTCAAGAAGCTCTTTGTCACTGCTGACAAGCATCTCGTCCGGCTTTGTAAGCATCATAGTTACAGGGTCGGAGGGGGCGTTCTGTATCAAGATAAAAACGGCAAACGTTGCAATGATCAGCGTTATAATCATCCTTACAAATTTTTTAATAAAAAACTCTGCCATTTACTCACACGCCCCCTCTCATATTTAATTTAAATCACTCAAATTCCAATTTGTTAGTTATGCAGTTAGGATGAGTCATGAAATGTGTTTCGTATCCTTTGAGATGCTTGTTTACGGCAATTACAGAAGGCCTCGGCAGCATCGGTACCCGAACGCCATCTCTTGCCAAAAGGAGATTGATTTCCCAGATAATTTCTTTTTTGCTTTCTTTGTCGGGCGTGTTTTTCAGTTCTTCCAACTTGGCGTCGAACTCGTCGCTCCTGTAGTTGGAATAGTTGAAGGTACCGTCTTTGGCATAGTGGTTCGAGATTATGGAGTACATATTCCCATAGTGATTCCAAGAAGCTATAAAGCCGTCCCAATCGCCTGTCGTCCAGGACTCTTCAATGACGCTCCAATCCACATGGTTAACATCCACATCGACCCCTATTTTAGCCCACTGCATCTGCAAAAGCTCGCCCATAGTTTTCTCGTTGCCCCATGTGTAGAGCTTGAAAGTGAGCTTCTTCCCGTTCTTTTCTCGTATACCGTCTGCACCGACTTTCCAGCCCGCCTCATCTAAAAGCTCAGCGGCCTTTTCGGTACTGTACTCCGTGTATACGGGATGTTTGTCTTTGTCGGTGAAGAGGGGATTGGAGCCAAGCCATGTGCTTACACCCATGCCGTAGCCTTCCGTAGCGACATCCACAAGCTCCTGTCTGTCGGTACCCCAGTTGAGAGCCTGACGAACCCTAACATCTGAAATAGCCTCTCTGTCATGATTCAGATACACCTCCAAGGTTCCGCTCGGATTAGAGATATACAAATCCATCTGGTTGCTCTCTTCAATCTGCTTGGCAGCAGTTACGGGGAGGCCGGAAACTATATCGGCCTGACCACTGAGAGCCAATGCAATTCTGGCATCATCGTCCGGAATTTCTTCGTAGATAACATTTTCTATCTTGGGCTTTACTCCGTAGTAATCTTCGTTTATCTCCAGCACTATTTTCTGCCTAGCTTCGTGCTCGACGATTCTATACATGCCCGTAAAATCGATCTCCTCAAAGCAGCTGAGATCTTTTTCTGCGTTATATATGGATATTCCTTCCAAGGCAAGAGGCAGGTCGAAATCCGGCATCTCGGTCGTAGCACCTATAAGGTAGTCAGATTTTATTTCAAAAGTAATACCTTCGAGAGCTGCCTGCATACCTACGTTCTCGGATGCGGACCTCTCCAGAGAAGCGATGACTGCATCCGCCGTTACGGGTTTCCCGCTCCAAAATACAGCGTTTTCTCTTAAGACGATATCCCAATGATTTGTGTCGATCTGATCCACAGACTCCGCCAACCAAGGGGTTACAGAACCGTCCGCATTGATGTATGTCAGAGCTTCGATAGCACCACAGCGCCTGAAATAACCGTCTGTCTGTGGCTTTGTCGGGTCAAAGGTGTAGTTGATCTCCCGAGCCACCATTCTTAGAGTGTCTTTGGGCTCTTCCGCGTTCTCCGGAACGCCCGGATCGCCGGAGTCGGACGGACCGCTACAGCCTGAAAGAATCAGGGCAAACAGCAGTAACAGTGCAATAATTTTACCGGTTTTTTTCATAAAAAAACCTCCTTCCATTTGTCGATGATGAAGGAGTAGTTAAAAGAAAAGCACCTTCTTCATCCTCCGTAAAGAAAAGTATCTGATATTCAGGCAGGTCTTCTGACTCCAAACTTCGAGCAACATGATGTTCCTTCCGTTTCCGTGAAACATCGTCTAAGTTTGTACAGCGGCGGGACCGTGTGGTATTACCAACTTCCCTTTTTAATCATATTAAATGAACCTGAACAAATTTATATTATCATATTTTAATCCACCGTGCAATTTTTCTATCATTGAA
>JAAYOV010000045.1 GCA_012520095.1 Tissierellia bacterium
AAAGCGGTGTTTCATTGGCAACGTTGGCCAGAAAGACGGCTATGCGCTCCTTGACGGGGATGGAATTTGCCACCGGTATTCCGGGAACACTCGGTGGCGGCGTCATTATGAATGCAGGAGCCTACGATGGAGAGCTGGCACAGATCGTCCGGAGTGTGCGTGTGATGGATCGACAAGGTCGGATTTTCGCTCTCAAGGGAGAGGAAATGGAATTCGGTTATCGAACCAGTCGAGCGCAGAGAGAGTTCCTGATCATTCTCGAGGTGGTGTTGGAACTTCAACAGGGAGATTATGAGCAGATTTGGAGCCGAATTGATGAATTGACAATTCGAAGATGGATGCGTCAGCCCCTGGAGTTTCCCAGTGCCGGAAGCACGTTCAAGCGTCCGCCCGGTCACTTTGCGGGTAAATTGATTGAAGATGCAGGGTTGAAGGGCCTGCGCTTTCGAGGAGCGATGGTGTCGAGCAAGCATTCAGGCTTTGTCGTCAATGTCGACGGCGCAAGCGCCTCGGACGTTCGCACCCTTATTCGCATCGTACAGAAGCGCGTATTTGATGAATACGGTATCTTATTGCAGCCTGAAGTGCGCATGATAGGAGCGACCGGTGAAACTTAGAGCAGACCTTCACAGCCATACGACGTATTCCGACGGCAAAGGCTCTATGGAAGACAATGTCCGCGCCGCCATTGATAAAGGACTGCATACATTGGCGATTACCGACCACGGTTTTGGCCATGGCTTCTTCGGAATAAAAAGAAGAAATCTCCCCCGAATGCGGGCAGAGATTGAGGAGCTTAAGAAGAAGTATCCCGACATCCAAATACTTTTCGGCGTGGAAGCAAATATCAGCGGCTCCAGCGGCAAACTCGATCTTCGTCGAGAAGAGATGGAGTTGTTTGACATCGTGCTTGCAGGCTATCACTTCGGGAGCATATCTTTTCGGCCGGAAGACTGGACGACTCACCTGTTAAATTTTCTCTACAAATTCTTCGGTGTCTTTAAACAGACGGCTCGTCGCAAGAATACGCGAGGCATTCTCCTCGCTATGCAGAGGTACCCTTTTTCTATTCTCACTCACCCGGGAGACAAAGGACCCGTCGATCTTCGCCTGATCGCAAAAGTGGCTAAAAAGCGCGGCATTGCTCTAGAAATCAATGAGCGCCATCGTCATTTGTCGGCTGAAGATCTCAAGGAATTGGCCGACCTGGGCCTCAATTATATAGTTAGCTCCGATGCACACAGACCGGAGGATATTGCAAGGGTTCCGCAAGCTCTGGAGCGGATCCGAGAAGCAGGCGTTCCCGTTTCACAAATTGTCAATATCGAGGAGGAAGAATGAATATCAAGATCATAACCGGTATGGCGGGAGGCGGAAAAAGTACGGCGCTTGATGCATTTGAAGATATGGGGTATTACTGTATCGACAATCTGCCACCCACCTTGCTCGATGAGTTCCTCTCCCTCTTCCAGCGTACAAATCCTGACCCCAAGCCGATCGCCTTAGTTATGGATCTGCGTTTGGGTGTGTTTTTTGACGAGCTTCTTACCAAGGTAGATGAACTGAGAAAACAGGATTATGATGTGCAGATTATTTTCGTCGAGGCCTCAAAAGAAGTCATTCTCAACAGATATCGAGAGGCAAGGCGCGCACATCCACAGGAGAAGGAAGGAAGAACACTTGAAGCCATTGAAAGAGAGACAGAGGCCCTTGCAAAAGTTCGAGACGCCTCAGATATCATCATCAATACGACCAGGCTCAATGTTCATCAACTGAAACAAAAAATTCTTCGGCTGGAGGGTGATATCGTGAGCCGAAAGTTTCAGATTATTATCACCTCTTTCGGCTTTAAATATGGCACGCTTCATGAAGCGGATTACCTTTTTGATTTGCGCTTTCTTCCAAATCCCTATTATGTGCCGGAGCTCTCTGACAAGACGGGCCACGATGAAGAAGTGCGAGAGTACATTTTCAAAGACTCCGTATCCCGGGAAATGTTTGAGAGGATGAAAGATCTGTTGGACTTGTGTGCTGAACAATTTCGAGCTACGGGGCGCGATAACATGATCATAGGACTCGGCTGCACAGGCGGGCATCATCGTTCGGTGACGTTTGGTTTTCTCCTGGAAGAACACTTTAAGAGTCTGGGTTATACAGTCATTCGAAGCGACCGAGAGCTTGAGTTGTGAAACGCATCAGTATTATTGGCGGAGGAACAGGTCTCTCGGTTCTTCTTCGGGGTTTGAAAAAAAAGACGTCGGATTTGCATGCCATTGTCAATATGGTCGATGACGGCGGCTCAAGCGGCAAGTTGCGAAATGAGTTGGGAATGGGCCCCCCGGGCGATCTTCGGAATTGCCTTCTTGCCATGAGTGAAGCGGACCCGCTTTTGGAGGAACTGTTCAACTATCGCTTCGATCGCGGATCGCTCTCGGGGCAATCATTTGGCAACCTGATGATCGCCGCTTTGTCTGAATTGACGGGGGGAATTGACCATGCGATTTATCAAGCGGCTACCATTTTTAATGTAACCGGACATGTATATCCCGTCACACTTGAAGATATCCACCTCTATGCTCGTCTTGAAAACGGAAGAGAGATCATCGGCGAATCGACCATTCCTCGGATTGCGTTTGAAGAAAGCAGTCCCATTGAATTTGTCAATCTTCATCCTGCAAGGCCGAAAGCCTTCAAGGAAGTCATTCCCGTTTTGGAGACAAGCGACATCATTATCGTGGGTCCCGGAAGTCTATATACGTCTTTACTTCCTGCACTTCTGGTCTCGGGCATTAAAGAAGCGATTCTGCGAAGTCCCGGCGTGTGCATCTATGCTGCTAATCTCATGACACAGGCGGGAGAAACGGATCATCTGGAGCTTGCAGAACATCTGAAGGTGCTTCAAGAACACTTGGAAGACAATATTTTTGACGGCGTTGTCATGAATAATCGCGCTGTCCATTTCGATGAGTTGAGAGGATATGAACTCGAGCATGCGGTGCAGATTTTGCCTTCTCCGCAAGATCGCCTCTATTTTGAGGAAAATGGGATAGAAGTTGCAGAAGGGGATCTGATCTGTTTGAAAGACGGTCTCGTCCGACATAACTTTGATGCCACGGCATGCGCAATTATGGAATTGTCGCAGCAGATAAAAGATAAGAGGAAACAATGAATATTGCACTTGAACTGACGCAGAGAAAACCGTATCTATGGATAAACCCCTCTAAAAGCGACAGCATCCGCCTCGATATGGTCAATATGCTTCAAGCCAAGGAGGACTGGGACGCTTTTGCTTCGCTTCTTCAAGAGCTCTTTGGCACACCCGTCATAGATTCGCCGCTCAAGTCTCTTTCGCGTGTGCAGATGCACCATCGCGGTAAGCATTTTTTAAAGGAAGACGCAGTACTTCCCGTTGCCGGAAGCATCAAAGCTCGCGGAGGTTTTTTTGAAGTTCTCTATCATGCAAGGGAGATAGCCTTGCATGAGGGGCTTGTTTCACGGGAGGATTCCGTGCGTCTGCTGGCTTCTCAGCAGGAATTCTTCAGCAAATACGCTCTTCATGTGGCTTCTACGGGCAATCTCGGCCTCAGCATCGGTCTCATGGGAAGATCGCTGGGATTTCAAGTATTCGTCCATATGAGTTCGGATGCCAAAGAGTGGAAAAAAGAACGCTTGCGCTCTCGAGGCGCTGAAGTCATTGAATATGACGGAGACTACTCTGAAGCTGTCATTAGAGGAAGAGAAGAAGCCGCAAAGGACGCAAAGGCGTATTTTGTCGATGATGAGAGAAGCCTTCGTCTTTTTTGGGGATACAGCAAAGCCGGTTATGACTTGCAGGCGCAGCTGCCCGATGACATTTCGCAAGAGAGGCCGCTGTTCGTTTCTATTCCCTGTGGAGTAGGGGGTGCTCCCGGAGGCATTGCCTATGCGCTCAAAGCGATATATGGCAATCGTGTCCATATTTTCTTTGCAGAGCCGATCGAAGCTCCGGCTGTCTTGTTGGGCATGGCCACCGAAAAGGGAGAGGGCATCCGCGTTCAGGATATCGGGCTTACCGGAAAGACATTGGCGGACGGGTTGGCTGTCGGCAAGCCGTCCGAGTTTGTGTGCAGACAGATGAAGGAAGTTCTGAGCGGAATTTACACCGTAAGTGACGAGGCGCTTCAGGCGATGCAATACCTTCTCTATAAAGAAGAGGGAATCAAATGCGAGCCCTCTGCCTGTGCGGGAGTGTTGCTTTCCGACTATATGCAGACAGAGGAGGGAAGAGCGTATCTCCAAAAAGAAGGGGTTCAAGAGGAAAATATACGTTATGTATACTGGGCGACCGGAGGGGCGCTTGTGCCGGAGGAAATCTTTTCTCAACAGCTTGAGGAAGGAAAGAAAGTTTTGCAGGAGAGGCCGGATATTTTTGAGGTGGATTGACAAGATGCTGTCTTCGGACAGTTTTTCACGCTTGTCACGGATTCGAGGTGCAAGCAAAAGGATCTATTACTTGAAAACATGAGTCTACAGAGGTATATTCACATATAGATTGGAAATGCCGCAACATATTTGCAGTGACAAGAAAGGTATAGAACAGATGGAAAATGGGCAGAAGAAGGGGAAACTGAAGAATTTTTTAGAGCGCAAAGATATCGAGTTCAGTGTGCAACGTTATTTGATAGATGCCATGAGCTCCATGGCGCTCGGACTGTTTGCCAGTCTTTTGATAGGCACGATTCTCAATACGCTCGGACAAAGTCTCGGCATCGCTTTTTTGACCGATGTCATCTGGCCCTATGCTAGAGATATGACCGGTTCAGCCATTGCGGTCGCCGTAGCCTATGCATTGAAAGCGCCTCCGTTTGTTCTCTTTTCCTCCACTATTGTCGGGTACGCCGGAAATCTTCTAGGTGGCCCTGTCGGTGCTTTTGTCTCGGCTATTGTCGGCACGGAGCTCGGTAAGGTGGTGTCAAAAGAGACGAAGATCGACCTCATTGTCACTCCCGCCGTGACGATTTTATCCGGTGTTCTCGTGGCTCAGCTCATCGGGCCGGGGATTGCGGCTTTTATGACGAAGACAGGGGAGCTGATCATGGTCGCTACGACTCTTCAACCTTTCTGGATGGGGATCATCGTATCACTCGTCGTTGGCATTGCGTTGACTCTACCCATTAGTTCCGCCGCTATCTGTATGATGCTCGGCCTTGCCGGTCTTGCCGGGGGAGCGGCTACTGCGGGCTGCTGCGCGCAGATGATCGGCTTTGCCGTCATGAGCTATCGAGACAACGGAGTCGGAGGAGTGATTGCCGTAGGAATCGGAACCAGTATGCTACACATGTCAAATATCGTACGAAATTGGAAGATTTGGATTCCTCCCACTCTGGCAGCGGCCATTACAGGTCCGATTGCCACAGTTGTCATGAAGATGGAGAACATTCCGATCGGTTCGGGCATGGGCACGTCCGGGCTGGTAGGACAGATCGGGACGATTGCGGCCATGAACGCCATCGGACGTGGGGGAGCTTCTCTCTATCTGAGTATCTTCCTTCTGCACTTCTTCCTTCCCGCCGTTTTGACATTATTATTTTCCACTCTGCTTCGAAAGATTGGCTGGATCAAAGACGGAGATCTTGCTCTTCATCTGTAAGGTATATCGATATCAAGACATTTAACTCCTTTTTAGGAGTTTTTTTCTTTGGATATCGTGTCAAGTGGACTGAGAGTGGGAGAGAACAGCCCTTAAGCGTACGAAAGTGGGTCGAAAGGTGTATTATTTTGCAGGTTTTGGTATAATATTGGCATATTAGGAGGATAGATGATCATCAGTGCAGGTGGTGTCGTCCTCAAGGAGCGAAAGGTACTGTTGCTTCGCACAAGAAGGGGTCGCTGGGTGTTGCCGAAGGGGCATGTAGAAGCGGAAGAATCTCTTCGACAGGCTGCCATTCGAGAAGTTCTTGAAGAAGCGGGAGTAGAAGCGCGTATCCGGCGCCGTTTGGGGTGGAAATATTTTCAATTTCATGCGCAAGGCGAAATTCGAAGCAAGCGTGTTCTCTGGTTTTTAATGGAACAGATTGGCGGGAGGCCGCGTCCCTTGCGCAGTGAAGGTTTTGTTGAAGTGGCGTATATGCCCGAAGATCAACTGGAGAATCTGAACATGCACTCCAGTGAGTTGAGCATAGTCAGAAAGGCGCTGCGTCAGGAGGCCTGATGTCCTACACCGACGATGTAAAGAGATCGCTCTTTGATGCGACCCGAAGTCATTGGGCAGAGTTTTCCGGGTTTTTGCGCGCGTGCGGCTCTGTGAAGGGTGAGCAGTTTGTCTTTTGGAGCAGAGAAGCGACATTGGCGCGCTATTTTTTCGTTCAACTAAAAGGACAGGGCGTGAGAGCCAAATATCTTGGTAAACATGGCGGATACGGACGGTTTCCCCGCCATGAGGTGGTGCTTAAAGATGCGGGAAGCTATCTTCGAAAGCTGCATGTCCTCAATCGAGAAGGCGAACTGATTTCTGTCATTCCACCTCAGGTGCTCGAGGGTGAAGTATCCCGACGAGCATATTTGAGGGGGCTTTTTTTAGGAAGCGGCTCCGTCAGTGATCCGAAAAAAAATTATCATTTTTCTTTCCGCGTCGACTCCAAATCTTTTTCAGAAAGCCTGCTGTCGCTACTACATGACTATGAAATACGTGCCTCTGTGCGCAGAGCGAAACAGATCTATTATGTATATACAAGATCGGCGGAATATATATCGGAGATTTTTGCGCTGATCGGCGCAACAAAAGCCCTATTGGAGCTGGAAGATATTCGAATCATCAAAGGGGTGCGCGCCGATGTCAATCGCTCGGTAAATTTTGAGACGGCAAATATTGCCAAGACGATCGTCAGCAGTCAGCGCCAAATAAAATGCATTGAAGCGCTATCCAGGCGAGTGGGTCTGTTAAATCTGCCGGAAGATCTGGCGGAGG
Organism: Tissierellia bacterium; assembly: GCA_012520095.1. Lineage (GTDB taxonomy): Bacteria > Bacillota > Clostridia > Peptostreptococcales > Acidaminobacteraceae > DUVM01. Next base: position 6,947 of record JAAYOV010000045.1, read on the forward strand.
TCGCTCTTTTGAGGTTGGAATATCCCGAGATGAGCTTGTCTCAGATTGGGGAAAATCTGGAAAAGCCGCTGACGAAATCCGGCGTCAATCACAGGATGAAACGCATCATGGCGCTCTGTGAGGAAATGGGAGAGGAGATTTCATGAGTTTTGCCCATCTGCATTTGCATACCGAATTTAGCCTTCTCGACGGCTTTGCCCGTATTGAGAAGGTGACAAAACGGGCTGCCGAGTTGGGAATGGAAGCCATTGCCATTACAGATCACGGCACCATGTTTGGCGTTGTCGACTTTTATAAAGCGGCCAAAGCCAATGGAATTAAGCCGATCATAGGATGCGAAGTATATGTTGAGAGCGAAGATGCCAGGCGAAATTATCATCTGGTCCTTTTAGTAAAAAATGAAACAGGGTACAAAAATCTGATCCATCTGGTCTCGAGGAGCTTCGTCGACAACTTTTATTATAAGCCGCGTGTGTCAAAAAAGATGTTTGAAGGCTACACCGAGGGACTTGTTGCGCTGTCGGCCTGCCTGCAGGGAGAAGTGAGCTCTCATCTTCTTGAAGGAAGGATGGAGTCGGCAAGAGCCGCCGCGAAGTGGTACAAAGATATGTTTCCCGATAATTTCTACTTGGAAATACAAGATCACGGCATGCCCGAGCAGCACAGAGTCAATCCGCTTCTTGCCCAAATATCGCAAGAGCTCTCTATACCGATGGTCGCGACAAATGATGTTCACTATGTCGACAGAGAAGATGCCTCAGCCCACGATGTGCTCTTGTGCATCCAAACCGGAAAGACGCTTTCTGAGCCCGATCGCATGCGCTTTCCCACAGACCAGTTCTATTTAAAGAGCGAAGAGGAAATGGCTGCGCTTTTTATGGATTATCCGCAAGCCGTTGAAAACACGGGAAAAATTGCTCAAGAGTGCCATTTTGATTTTGTCTTCGGCGACATACATCTTCCGAGCTTTACACCGGAAGGAGGCGAATCGAGTCGGGATTATCTTCGCCGGCTCTCTCTTGAGGGGCTGAAGAAACGCTATGGCCAAAAATGGCAGATACATCTTCCGCGGCTTGAATATGAGCTCGAAGTGATCGAAGAGATGGGATATGAAGACTATTTTCTCATCGTCTGGGATTTTATTAAATTTGCAAAAGATGCGAACATTGCCGTGGGGCCCGGAAGAGGATCCGGTGGTGGATCTTTGGTTGCCTATGCTCTGAATATTACGACGGTTGATCCGATGAAATATGAACTTCTCTTTGAGCGTTTTTTGAATCCGGAGAGGATCACCCTTCCCGACTTTGACATCGACTTTGAAGATGAGAGACGCCAAGAGGTGATCGATTATGTCTGTGAAAAATACGGAAAAGAAAATGTAGCGCAGATTATTACATTTGGAACACTGGGAGCCAGAGCTGCCGTCCGAGATGTAGGCAGAGTGCTCGGCATGCCTCTGTTTCAAGTCGACAAGGTAGCAAAGGCCATTCCGTTTTCTTTAAACATGACGCTTGATCGTGCGCTCGATGAGAGTCACAGATTAAAAGAACTTGCGCAAGAAGAAGACGTAGAACTGCTTCTTGACATGGCAAAAAAAGTCGAGGGAATACCGAGACACGCTTCTACCCACGCAGCAGGGGTGGTCATCAGCAAAGAGCCGGTAGAACATTATGTGCCTCTCTATCTGCAGGACAAGTCGATCAGCACGCAGTTTCCGATGGGGACGCTTGAAGAGCTTGGGCTTGTCAAGATGGACTTCCTCGGGCTGAGGAATTTGACGATCATCAAGCACGCTGTAAAAAACATAGAAAGAGAACGGGGAATCAAGATAGATGTTGACCATCTGCCCCCTGATGATGAGGCGACATTTGACCTTCTTGCTTCCGGCAATACGCTGGGCGTCTTTCAGTTGGAAAGCCCGGGGATGAGGAGTTTCTTTAAAGAGCTTCGTCCTCGCTGCATTGAGGATATCATCGCCGGTATCAGCCTCTATAGACCGGGACCGATGGAAAGTATTCCGACGTATCTTGCTAACCGGGCCAACCCTTCGCAAGTGCGATACGTTCATCCGAAGGTGAAAGACGTTTTAGGCGTCAGCGGAGGAGTCATTATATACCAGGAGCAAGTCATGCAGCTGGTTCGAGAGCTTGCCGGCTTCAGCTATGCTCGAAGTGATCTGGTGCGCAGGGCAATGAGCAAAAAAAACATGGATGTCATGACGCACGAAAGGGAAATATTTCTTTATGGTGACGGAAAGGAGATCCCCGGTGCCGTGGTGCTGGGTTTAAGTCAAGCTGATGCCCAGCAGATATTCGACTCAATGGTTGATTTTGCAAAGTATGCTTTTAATAAGTCTCATGCGGCAGGCTATGCAATCATTGCCTATCAGACGGCTTATCTGAAAGCCAATTATCCCTTGGAGTATATGGCGGCGCTTTTAAGCAGCGTTATGAACACAACATCAAAATTGGCCGAGTATCTGGAGGATCTGCGCCAGCTGGGCATCCATATTCTCCCGCCTTGCATCAACGATTCGGCAGATGAATTTCAAGTGGAAGGCGATGAGCTCCGGTTCGGTCTGCGGGCTATAAAAAATGTCGGCGTCTCTTTGATTGCCGCCATAGAAAGAGGAAGGCAGGAGCGCCCGTATGCGACGCTGGAGGATTTTTTACATCGGGTTGAAACGTCCCAGCTCAACAAACGGGCTGTCGAGTCCCTGATTAAAGCGGGAGCGCTTGATTGTCTGGGCGAGACGAGGCGGAGTCTTTTGGCCAGATATGATTCGCAGATCGAAGGCGTACAGCGCTCATCGAGGACGAATGCCCCCGGACAGATTTCCCTCTTTGACGATATAATAGAGCCTGTTTCTGTGCCGATGGAATTGGAAGAGTATGATGAAGAAACGCTCCTGTCAATGGAAAAGGAAGTGCTGGGCGTTTATCTTTCCGGCCATCCGATGACTCGCTTTTCCGACTTGCGCAGACAGCGCGCATTGATGACGTTTGCTGAAATATGCGAGCTCGATGAGAGAAGTGATGACAAGATGGTCGATGTCATGGCCATGCTAAAAAAGGTCACTCTAAAGACGACAAAAAAGGGAGATCCAATGGCCGTGCTTGAGCTCGAGGATGAATTTGAAACACTGGAGGCCATCGTGTTTCCATCACTATATAGAGAAGCTCGCGATCTCATAGAAGAAGAGAAGTATTTCCTATTGAAAGGAAGACTACAATTCAGAGAAGAGCAGGCGCCGACGATTATCCTTTCTCGCATGGAATCACTCAGTCAGATTGAAAGTACGGCAGCATTGGAGAGGCTTTATATTAAGCTTGATGAGTGGCAAGATGAGTTGGTTGAGAGTCTCATGAGGCTCTTAAGAAAGCATCCCGGAGCCCATCAAGTTCTCCTGTTTGATGCATCCTGCCGACAGACGAGAAGAGTCAGAAATGCGAAAGTCGCCTTGAAAGCGGAACTCCTGGATGAGCTCAGGGCGCGCTTTGGCTCAGATGGGGTTGTCGTCCGCTGATCAAATAAAAAAGAAGAAACCGGGATCGAGTGTTTGGAGTCTTTAATCAGGATGTGGTCCTGTGGCAAATGCATAAGCCGCAGGATCGTTTCTTCCCAAGGTACTTTGTTTAGATGTAGAGTTAATGAGAATATAATGTGCATCTCCCATTTGGCGGGTATAATGGGAACGTGAAGGAGGAAGCAAGTGAAACGAATAGGCATACTGACAAGCGGAGGAGATGCGCCCGGCATGAATGCAGCCATTCGCGCGGTGGTACGCACCGCTGTTTATCACGGTTACGAAGTGATGGGTATAGAGAGAGGATACTGCGGGATTCTTGAAGATTGGATGACCCCTATGAATTCCCGCAGTGTAAGCGAAATCCTTCAAAAGGGAGGCACGATCTTAAAAACGGCTCGATGCGACGCCTTTAATTCAAAAGAAGGCATACAAAAGGCAGTGGAAGTGATTCAAAAAAGAGAAATCGATGCCATAGTCGTCATCGGCGGCGACGGTTCTTTTCGAGGAGCAGAAGATCTTCACAAGGCAGGCATTCCCACTATTGCCATACCGGGCACGATAGACAACGACTTAGGGTATACGGATCTTACAATTGGATTTGACACGGCAATAACGACGGTCATGGAGTCTGTATCCAAGCTGCGCGACACGTCTTCTTCGCATGAGAGGATGTTTGTGGTGGAGGTCATGGGCCGAAATTGCGGTGACATTGCTTTGTTTGCGGGCGTCATCAGCGGAGCGGAGGAGGTCATCGTGCCGGAGATTCCGTTTTCGCTGCCGGAGATCGCTCACCGTGTAAAAAGAGGCATGAGCGGAGGAAAATCCCACTATATCATACTTGTCGCCGAAGGAGCCACCGACCCTTATATATTTACAAAAGAACTGGAAGAATTGACACAGATACATACGCGCCTTGCCGTTATCGGTCATCTACAGCGCGGAGGATCTCCTACAGCAACGGATCGACTCCTCGCTACACAGATGGGAGCGAGGGCGGTCGATGAACTTTGCAAGGGGCGATCGGGAGTTGCGATCGGTCTTCAAGGCCATACATTGACGGCAAAGTCGATTTCTGAGGCGCTTGCTGTCAGAGATACGCTGAATATGGAGCTCTATCGCCTTGCTGAGATCTTGGCGCGTTGAGGAGGTTATATTGAGAAAGACAAAAATTGTCTGTACGCTGGGACCCTCCAGCGAGGACAGAGATACGATTCGGGAGATGATCCTTGCCGGAATGGATGTTGCTCGGCTCAATTTCAGTCACGGCACTCACGATGATCATCGTGCGAAGATAGATATTATAAAGGAGTTGAGGGAGGAACTGGATCTTCCTGTCGCCATTCTATTAGATACAAAGGGGCCTGAGATTCGCCTTGGAATGATCGAGCCCGGGAGCGTTCTTCATGAGGGCGACCAGTTTATTCTCTCACCTCGTTCTGCGGTTGGAAATGCCCATTGCGCATCGATCACGTATGCGGACCTATACAAGGATATCCGGCTAGGCGATCGCATTCTAATTGACGATGGACTGATCAGTCTTCAAGTGACCTCCATTGAGGGAGAGGATATTTTTACCCGTGTTGAGCACGGAGGGGAGCTGAAAAGTCAGAAAGGGCTCAATATTCCGGGTGCGAGGATCTCTCTGCCTCCGCTGACAGATAGAGATCTGGATGATCTGCGCTTTGGGGTGGGGCAAGAAGTCGACTTTATCGCAGCTTCGTTTATTCGCACGGCCCAGGATGTACTCGAAATCAGAAAGGTGCTTGAAAGTCTCGGTGATCCGAATGTGCAGATCATTGCAAAGATTGAAAATCGCCAAGGATATGAAAACCTGGGGAGCATCCTACAAGTCGCTGACGGCATCATGGTTGCCAGGGGAGATCTCGGAGTTGAAATACCGATCGAAGAGATTCCCGCGGCTCAAAAAGCGATGATAAGACAGAGCAATTGCGCTGCAAAACCCGTTATCACGGCAACACAGATGCTTGAATCCATGGTGCGAAACCCTCTGCCTACTCGCGCCGAAACCACCGACGTAGCCAATGCGATCTATGACGGAACAGACGCTGTCATGTTGAGTGCAGAAAGCGCCGCCGGGAAATACCCGCTCGAGTCTGTGCGTATGCTGGCTTCTATTGCTCGCGTGACGGAGGACACCCTCAAAGGCGGTCATCCTCTGCGCTTCCCTGAACAGGTTCATGATTCGGTAACCCTTGCCGTGTCGGAAGCAACGGTAGAAACGGCGCATAAATTGGGGGCCGTCGCTGTGCTGACACCGACGACTTCCGGATTTACGGCAAGAAAGATAGCCATGTATCGTCCTGATTGTCCGATATATGCGGCCACTACGGATGAGCGTGTGCGAAGACGCTTAAATCTTGTGCGGGGCGTGAAGTCACTGATGATGAAAGAGGTGGTCGGAACGGACGCGCTATATAAAGAGTTGGTAAGAACGACCATGGAATCGGGGCTCATAAACATGGGCGATCTCGTCGTGTTGACGGCCGGCATCCCCACGGGAGTTTCCGGGTCGACGAACCTCATGAAAGTTCATGTCGTAGGAGAAGTGCTCCTCAAAGGAAGAGGAATCGGAGGGGAAAGCGTTTGCGGGATGCTGCAAAGAAGTGATGAGGATTTTGAAGAAGGAAGCATTCTCCTCATGGAAGAGGCAACCGAGGAAATTCCGCCTGCCCTCGAACGCTGCTCAGCCCTAATCACACGAGCCGGGTGCTTTCCCGCCAAGGCAGTGCAGCGCGCTGTCACAATGGGAGTTCCCGTAATCATGGATGTCGCATTTACTGAGGAATTGATTTCGGGAAAGTATTTTGAGGTAGACCCGAGAAAAGGGCTTATCTTCTCTGCTACCGTAAAACCGAGAGAAGAGTAAAAGAAAAGACTCTTTCAACCGTGACATCTTTGTCACCAATGAAGGAGAGTTGTAAAAAGCTTGAAAAATGAAGTGTTTTGCCGATTGTGATTCCGGCTGGTTTTCTTGTATGCGAACTTGAATTGTGCTATTATCAAGGATAATAGCGACTAGTTAAATGACTATTTTTGCGCTATTTGAAGAGATACAAGGGGAAAATGAATAAGAAACGGATTTGGGCATTGCAATTGCAGTTATTGACGTTGGTGCTGGTGCTCAGCGGATGCATACCGGCATCATTGTTGAGCCAATATCCGGAAACGGACATGATGCCTGAAGAGGTCCATTTTGAAAGAACCCCTGCCATCATTTCTGCGGAGGAGACGTCCGTTGACGAGAAGAATCTCAAGCAGTTGATCGTCGGCATCAGCACAGAGCCCACCGGCGACTTTGCAACACCTTATTGGCAGAACAATGCGACGGACAATCTGATCAACAGCTTACTTACCGGTTATTCAACCTATGACATTTCGCGTACCGGAGAATATGTGCTCAACACCACTGCTGTCGAAGAGGCTGTTATTACAGAAAATGACGATGGCTCCAAGACATACCGGTTTACGCTGAAGGAAGGTCTTACGTATAATGACGGAACACCTATTGCGGCAAAAGATTATGTTGCTACCGCATTGTTGTGGAGTTCCAATCAGATTGCAGCCTTTGGAGGCAAGCCCGATGCAGGCATGCGTCTTGTCGGATTTGAAGATTTTCGAGACGGGAAAACCAATGTCTTCCGAGGGGTCCGTCTCCTCGATGAGATGGTGTTTTCTTTTACCATAGCCAATGAGTTTGTTCCTTATTTTTATGAGCTTGCGGATGTTTCTTTTGCGCCTACTTCTCTTGAGTTTTGGTTGGGAGAAGGAATGGCTGATGTTGCCGATGATGGTGAGGGAGCGTATTTTACCGGTGAATTTGCCGAATTGAGAGCTCCCGGGGAAGGCGATGATCCGAGTTCGGATGCGTTTCAACGTTTCAATGAAATAAAAGGATATGTCCTGAAGCAGAGGAATGTCACACCGCGCGTGACATCAGGCCCCTACCAAGCTGTCAGCTTTGATGCTGCGACGAAGACCACTGTGATCACTTTAAATGACAAATTTCTCGGGAACTTTGAAGGTCAGAGAGGTAGCATTCAAGACCTTGTATTTAAAAAAGTAGAAGATGACACACAGTTCGATGAATTGCGCACAGGCACCGTCGATCTTTTGAGCAATCTCGGCGGCGGAGATGAAATCAACGCAGGCATGGACGTAGTGGAAGAAGATGAAGTGAAAATTGACTTCATCTCCTATCCGCGAGCGGGCTATGGAAAACTCATGTTTATCTGTGACTTCGGCCCTACACAGTTTATTGAAGTCCGCCAGGCCGTCGCCCATCTTTTGGATCGCGATGATTTTGCAGCGACCTTCACAGGCGGATATGGATCCGTCGTAAACGGACCTTATGGAGAAGGCCAGTGGTTGTATAAAGAGTCGAAAGCGGAACTCGACAGCAAGCTCAATAATTACAGCTATTCGTTTGATACGGCTATTACGCTGCTTGAACAGGCGGGATTTACCAAGAACGCCGATGGGTCGGAATACAATGGATCCGGTCTTCGCTATCGCGAGATGGAAGACGGCACGCTGATGCCTCTGATCCTCAATTGGCTCTCCACCGAAAAAAATCCTGTATCGGATCTTCTTGTGTCAAAGCTGCAAAACAGCAGGGACGTCGCCAAAGCCGGCATCCGGATTGTTCAGGATCAGGTTGATTTTACGGAGCTGCTCAACTGGATGTATCGCGATACATCACAAGGGGAACAGTATGGAGTTCCTACATACCACATGATGAACCTTGCTACGAACTTCTCTTTCAGCTACACCCCTGCCTATGAGTGGACGCTTGATGACAACCTAATTGCACAAGGGTACAACCCCAATAGACTGAAAGATCAGCAACTTTACGAACTCTCCAGAAATTATTCGCTTGTCGATCCTACTGATGCGGAAGCATTTCGACAGGGTTGGGTAGAATATATCGTCCGATGGAATGAGCTATTGCCGGAAGTACCGCTGTATTCGAGTGAATATCACTCGTTCTTCAATGCAAAACTCAAAAACTTTGTCGTTGACGACACCCTTGGTCTGGAAATAGCTCTTCTTTATGCTACGTTGGAGTAAGGTAGAGAGGCTTCTTGTCTGATATATCCGAAAATGGGGCGCAAAGCCCCATTCGTGGATTCGGGAGCAATTTAAGTCATAAATGTATTATTTATTTAAATAGGGAAGTATCCTTCACATATTCGGCGAAGGTGAGTAGAAAGATGATCCATTACATCCTTGAGAAAATTTTACGCACATTAATAGTGTTTTTCATCATGTCTATTCTATTTTTTGCTCTCTACAGCGCCATTGCTGCAGATGCGGTTGGTTCCGATGTTGAGCCTTCGGTGGTAGAAGCGCCTTATAGCGCGACATATGCGAATTCGCATCATACCGGACCGACTTACATCGGCTATGTTCGCTGGATGAGCGCGATGTTTCGGCTGGACTTTGGTCGGAGCAGCCGCTACCAATGTCCCGCCATTGATGCCGTCCGATTACCATTCATATTTACCGTTAAAATGAATATTTTTGCTGTTCTTTTGGGCCTCTTGATTGCCACTCCATTGGGGATTTCCTCGGCTGTAAAGAAAGACTCACTCTTTGACAACATAATAAAAGCTGTTTCAACCGTCATGCACAACACACCTGTATTTATCTTGACTCTTGTTATTATGTATTTTTTCGGCGTGAAGTGGAAATTGTTCCCGCTAAATGGAATGGAGACGCTCTATTTCAAAGGGACGGCGATGGAGTTGTGGTTGGATCGGCTCAAGCATCTCGTTCTTCCGCTATTTGTCATGACGATCGTATCGATTTGCGGGCTTGTCGGCTATGTGAGAGCGGCCATGAAGGAAGTGCTTGCTCAAGGCTATGTCAAGACAGCGTATGCCAAAGGGCTCGGGGAAAAGACCGTCATCCTTTCCCATGCTTGGAAAAATGCATTATTTTCCCTTCTTGCCGTAATCGTCCGATGGGTCAAGAATCTCTTTTTCGCTTCATCTGTCATTGAGAGCATGTTTAACCTAAATGGTGTCGGAAAGCTCTATTTTGATTCGCTTTTCGCCAAAGATTACAGCGTGGTACTGGCTATCCTGATTTTAATTGTGTTTTTTTCTCTTGTCGGAAATCTCTTAATGGCTCTCGGTTGGGGGATCGCCAATCCACGTATACGCATCAATGAATAGGAGGGAAATGGGCAGATGGATAACAGAACAGATCTTTCCAACGCACAGATTCCTCCCATGAAAAGGGATGGGATGTTTCAGAGACTCTTTGGAAATCGAAATAAACTTGCCGTTTATACAGTGGAACAGAATCAGAATCCCTGGAAAATGGTGTTGCATATTTTTGCAAGAAACCGAGTATCTAAGTGGGCCGGAATTCTATTATTCACCATTGTTGTACTTGTGTTTTTTGGAACGATGCTTCGTCCGGTCGGTATAGGTTATACGGAAGGAACACAATTAAACCTGCCTCCCTCTCGAGATTATATGGCAGCACCGGATGATCTTCTAAGAAACCTGTACAAGATAGAAAACGGACGCTCTTTTGGCGTGGGCATCGATTGTTCAGGAGAGGTCTTCATCTGGGGGGACACCCGCATAAACAATAAAGTCGATATCAGAAATGTCCCTGAAAATCTGCCTCCGCTTGTGGACATATCAGTGGGAGATGATCATGTATTAGGAAGGACGGATGCAGGCATGCTCATCGCCTGGGGCAATGATCGACAGAGGCAATCACACGTTCCTTGGGAACTGGAGAATATAGAGTCGGCTCAGATCGAGGCGGGTTATCAGACTTCAGCTGTCGTCGATGTTGATGGAAACACGCATCTCTTTGGGAATATTAAAAACATAGATTATGTCCAGCAGCATAAATGGCAGGGACAGATAGAGCAAATCGCCATGTCTGTAGATGGGGTAATCGGATTGACATTTGACGGTCGTCTCGTCTATCTCGGTCAGCAACCGAACTTTTACTCCCGAGTTCCCGAAGGGAGATTCGTTGATGTTGCGGCATCGGCAAAGGCATTTGCCGCCGTGCGCGAAGATGGCGAAATTATTGTCTGGGGCAATCTCTCCTATAAGGGAGAGGGAAGGGTTCCTGAACACACTTCGCCCGCCGTGCAAGTAGACGGGGGTCGATATCATTTCACAGCGCTTTTAGAAGATGGTAGTGTAATTGCCTGGGGAGACAATACATATAAGCAGTCTATTGTTCCCGCGTGGCTGGATGGAAAAACGGTCAAGTATCTCAGCAGCGATTATTATCAGAATTATGCCCTCACGGAAGACAATGAATTCATCGCTTGGGGTCTTAAAGGCTATCTGTTCGGTTCTGACGACTTCGGCCGCGACATTTTCATCCGCCTTTTATATGGCGGGCGAATGACGATAACCATTGCAGCTATTGCTGTCATGATTGCCTCCATTATTGGCGTCGTGATCGGAGGGCTCTCCGGTTATTTTGGAGGAATAATCGATTATTTGCTTCAGCGATTTAGCGAAGCCGTCGCCTCCCTCCCTCTGTTGCCCTTTGCGATGATGCTAAACGTCATCGTCGGGAGCGCCCTCGCACCGGCACAGAGAGTCTATTTAATGATGGCGATATTAGGACTGCTCTCTTGGCCGGATGTGCAGCGCCTCGTCCGTGCGCAGGTGATGAATGTTCGGGAAAAGGAATACGTCCTCGCCGCCAGGGCGATGGGTGTAGGAGAAATGCATATTATGATCCGCTACATGGTTCCAAGTGTCCTTTCGACCGTCTTTGTTTCAATGGCAGAAATCTTTGTCTGCTTGATACTGACGGAATCATCCATTTCTTTTCTTGGGCTCGGAATACCACTTCCCATTCCGACATGGGGGAATATGCTTCATGGAGCCAACCAAAGTATCGTCATCCAGAGTTACTGGTGGAGATGGATCTTCGTCTCCATTGCTCTGAGCATCAGCGTCATCAGCATTCGCCTCATCGGAGATGGGCTGTGTGATGCGATCCACTTAAAGAAGCGCGAAGATAGGAGGAGATGATGCCATTATTAGAAGTGAAAAATCTCCACACTAATTATTTAACGAGGCGAGGTGTTGTCCAAGCTGTCTATGATGTTTCTTTCTCTTTGAAACGAGGAAGAACTCTTGGCATTGTCGGAGAGGCGGGGAGCGGAAAGACGACCTCTGTCTTGAGCATTTTGCAGCTTCTTGACAAAAACGGTCGGATTGACTCCGGAGAAATTTGGTTTGACGGGGAGGAAATCACAAAAATGGATCAAGAGCAGATGAGGCAGATTCGAGGAAATGATATTTCCTTCATTTTTCAAGGGTTGCCGATGAGTCTCAATCCGGTTTTTACAGTGGAGGAGCAGGTCTGCGAGCCGTTTCTTGTTCATCAGAACATGAGTAAAGCCGAGGCAGAAAATAAAGTCACTGAAATGCTTTCACTCGTCAACATCGCGGATCCGGAGAGTGTGAAAAAATTGTATCCTCATCAGCTTTCCGAGGGCATGCGCCAGCGCATTATGATTGCAATGGCATTTGCTTGCGAGCCGAAGCTTCTCATCGCCGATGAGCCGACATCAAGTTTGGATGTGACGATCCAAGCGCAAATTCTTACACTGATAAAGGATCTTAAAAGTCAAGCCAATACTTCCATCCTTTTGACAACTCCCGACATAGGCGTCATCCATGAGATGGCCGATGACGTACTCGTGATGAACAATGGATTCGCTGTAGAGGAGGCGCCGGTAGAAATTGTTTTCGGAGACGACGGCGTATTCTCGCATCCCTACACAGAAGAATTATTGAAACTTCCCGGTTTGGATGCGCCTGCGGGTGCGTGTTTCCGGATGGGTTATGCATCGAGCTTGCATCGAAACCGTCTTCATGCAGGGTGTGTGTTTACCTCGCGTTGTCAATACGCGACGGACCGATGCAGAGAGGTCGAGCCGGAATGGACTGAAGTAGAAAAGAACCACAGGGTGCGTTGCTTTTATCCGCGCAAGGGAGTGAGAAGTAATGGAAGATAAAAGGCTTCTCTTTCGAATCCGAAATCTAAAAAAATACTTCCCGCTGAAGAAGCGCAGTTTCTTACAGCGCGAGGTGGGATCTGTTCGCGCCATCGACAATATCAATTTTGATATTTATGAAGGCGAGACATTGAGTATTGTGGGGGAATCGGGCTGCGGCAAGTCGACGCTCGGACGCACGATTTTACAACTCTATAAACCCACTGAGGGGACAGTGGAGTATTTCGGCAGCCGACTTTCTTCCGGAGGGCCTGTCGGCCTCCAATCTCTCCATGTCACACAGATGAGAAAATATCGCAAGGATATGCAGTTGATCTTTCAAGATCCCTATTCTGCTCTCAATCCCTATATGACGGTAGGGCAGATGATAGCAGAAGGACTTCAAGCGCAGAGTATGCTCGAGCGGGAACCAAAGAAAAATCGGGAATATATTTTTTCCATCATGGAACAGTGTGGATTGCCACCTGAGGTTGCACACGGCTACCCACATCAATTTTCTGCACAACAGCGCCGGCGCATCAGCATCGCTCGAAGTTTGGCTCTTCGGCCTGTGTTCATTATTGCCGATGAACCGGTTTCTGATCTGGATGCTCCTTTTCGGAGCCGCATACTCAATCTGCTACTGGAGCTAAAAAGAGATCACGGACTGACGTACATGCTCACCTTTAGTGATTTATCGCTCACAAAGTATATTTCGGACAGGGTGGGCGTCATGTTTGAGGGAACCATCGTCGAATTAGCGGAATCGACTGCTCTGCATGCTTTGCCGATTCATCCATATACGGAAGCTCTGCTTTTAGCGACTCCTTCAAGTGAGCGAAGGCGAAAGGGGAGAACTCGCATCTTGGAAGGGAACACAACTTCTTCCCTCCCTCTTCCTTCGGGATGCGCATTTTACTCGCGATGTAAATATGCTACGCAGATCTGTAGAGAAAAGGCACCGATGTTCAAAGAGCATCGCCCGAATCATTATGTTGCATGCCATCATCCGCTGGGATAATGTGTATTCCTCGTTTAGATGAAATATTATTCATTGCCGAAGGGTTGATGAGAATGAATAATGAAGAAAACAGCAAGATACATTTCCGTGAATGACGGGTAAGGTATTGAACTCATGACACTTTTCCTATATGCTTATATTGATGGGAGGACCGGCCCATCCTAAAATAGTTAATATCCCCTTGTTCGTATATCTCCTTCTGTGTGAAGTGTTCGGGAGTCCTTAAGGATTCCCGAATACTTCGTTTTGACGAAGTTCGTGAGTATCTTTGAGCGCATAAAGGAGGTGATCGAAGAGAGGAACCTGTCCGGAAAGTGAATCATACTCCTCCGGGTATTTCATAAAACGATGAAGTTCTCTATGATAATATAGATTGTGTACATATGAGTTTGTGAAATGAATTGAGGTGAACTTTATGAAAAGAATGATGGCTATTTTGCTTGCGGTTTCCATTCTCTTGGGGCTGAGCGCTTGTGGCGGGGGACTGAAAGAGTCATATATGGGAACGTATCGCGCGTATTCGGGAGAGATGTTCGGTATTACGATGACAGCCGATGAACTCTTCGGAGGCGAAGACAAGTTTACCCTTGAGCTGAGGTCCTCAGAGAAGGTGACCGTCGATGCGCAAGGCGAAAAATTGAAAGGCAAATATACGCTGAGCGATGAGAGCATTACCATTGAGGTGGATAATCTTACGATGAGCGGAAGGCTTATCGACAACATGCTTTTTGTCGACAATGTGCTTGGCATGGAGGGATTAAAGATTATCTTCTACAAAGAAGGGACGACACCGACGATGACGCCCGGAGCTTCCGCCGGCGAAGAATCGGCTGGAGCGGTAGAAACACCTATGACGATTGAAGAGGCTCCCGAATCCGGGGAGACGGCTTCTGAGCCTGTCGCCGATGTAGGCGTGTTGGGCAATTACTATGGATTTGCCTATCATTCCAATGCCAATCAGGACTTTTCTCTTCGGTTTGAGGATAAAGTGCCTATATGGGCATATCTCGGGTCGGACGCCGAAGGAGATAACTTCTTTGAAATTTACAAAGAAGAGGATCGAAATACCGATTCCGTGATCGCGTCCATGTGGGTTATGATATTTGACAATAAAATGGTTCCCTTCATTGGCGAAGAAAATGCCTGGATCTACGATGTCTATCTGACGGAGGCCGATACGACGCCCATGACAGTTGAAATCGTTGACGATACGCTTATTATGCACTATTCGTATCACAAGATAGATGGCGAAGTAGAATACAGTGCTGATGTGACCTTTTATCTTCTTAAAGAAGGGACGCCTTGGATAGAGCCGAGTTTTTGATTTAATTGATCTATCTAACCACAATAGAGAAAATGACGATGAGAATATTAGATGTCTCTGTCAATTTATGGATTTAAATGCTGAGAGTGATGGTGGAGGAGGAGATGAGAAAAACGGCAACGCTGACATTACTTCTGATCGGTCTGATTTTAAGCGGATGCAGCGATATCGATTTCTTGGCAAGTGAAAGTCCCAATGCCGGTATGTGGCACGGTCACAGTGTATCGGTTTGGGGAAAAGAGGAATCGATTGAATCGGTTTATCCGGACGGATTTGATATAGAACTCATCAGTGGCGGCAGAGGAAAAGTAAGCTTAAGCGGTGATACGGAAGATGCGATATGGACACTCAAAGACGGCAACTTCACCATCAAATGGGGTGAAAACAAGCTTTTCGGAATGCTGGAAGGAGAAAAAATTGTACTGGAGAGTGAACAAGGCACAAATGTCATTTTTTACAAAGAGGGTGCATCGGTTCCACCTTTAAGACAAATTTATCCTCTCTCGCAGGAAAGCCCGACAGAGCCTGAGACATCGGTGGAGAGTCCGGTAGAGGAAGGTTTTGTCTTGCGAAGCCGGTGGACAGGGGTGATCTATAACAAGGATATTTCAGGAGATTTTCCCTTTCCGGAAGTTCAAGAAGTCAACGGTTATATCGGCTTGGATTCGCATACACAGAGGGAGTTCTTTGAGATCTATGCAGCCGATGACGGCAAGGTGATTCTCTCCATGTTTATCAATATTGAATCATGCGATGTTTTTAGAGCGGAGATAGGCGAGGATGACGCATGGATATATAGGCATCTCCTGACACCGGAAGAAGAGTCCATATTTGACGGCTATCTTTACGAAAATACTTTTAGCTTTATGTATGAATATGATGACGGCGATGGGAGCGCAAGCATCGTCATTGCGCTGTCGGCAGAAGAGAGCAATCCATAAGTCGTTGCTCCAAAGCAGCATTAAACAAATGGATACTTCCTGAATTACTCAGGAGGTATCCGTTTTTTGTTGGAAAACGGCTTAGTAAAGACATTGTATTTTCCTATGGCAGAAGCAGGCATGATAGTTTTTACAAATGTTTGATGTCTATTAGGGTTGAAAAGAGTTTGAAATACAATAGTTTGTTTGATAGATAGCAAACGATAAATAGGGTAGAAGAAGCAAGAAAAGAGAAAAATGGATTTTCTTTTTCATTAGTTTGTGATAAATTAATCATATAAGAGATATGAACGGAGAATGCTTGGGTATCATTTACTTAAACAAGTGAATTATAAGCTGAAATAATGCGTTCAGACACGTCAATAGGCGGAGACGGGAAAGGAGACGAGATTTGAGCAGGTTGATTAAGTGGGAGAAAGAAGGAGCGATTGGAATCATCACCATCAACTCCCCGGCCACCCTCAATGCACTCAATACGCAAGTTCTTGCGCAGCTCGATGAGTGTATCGATGAAGTTGAAAAAGAGGAAAGCATTGGAGTCCTCATTCTTACCGGGGAAGGCAAGGCATTTGTTGCCGGAGCGGATATTAAAGAAATGCTCCCTCTCGATGCAAAACAAGGTGAAAAATTAGGCGCAAATGGAAGTAGAATCTTCCGAAGACTCGAGACTCTGCCGATGCCGGTCATCGCTGCGATCAACGGCTTTGCGCTTGGCGGAGGCAATGAATTGGCCATGGCATGTGATATTCGCATCGCTTCTGAAAAGGCCAAGTTCGGACAACCTGAAGTGGGTCTGGGCATTACTCCCGGCTTTGCAGGAACACAGCGTCTGCCCCGCCTGATAGGACCTGCTGCAGCGAAAGAATTGATTTATACAGGAAAAATAATCGGGGCGCAGGAGGCAAAAGAACTGGGACTCGTAAATCGTGTCGTTGCTCCTGAAGAACTGATGGATGTGGCAAAAGGACTTGCGGAAGATATTCTTAAAAACAGTTGGAACGCTGTTGCTCTTAGTAAAAAAGCGATTAATGACGGTCTACAACTTGATATCGAGAGTGCAATGGATTTGGAAGCAAAAATCTTTGGAGAGTGCTTCCTTTCACCGGATCAAAAAGAAGGCATGAGTGCCTTTGTAGAAAAACGCAGTGCAAAATTTAATCATTCCAGGAGGAAAGCATGAAAGTAGGAGTCATTGGTTCCGGCACCATGGGAGCCGGCATAGCACAGATCCTTGCCCAGCAGGGACATGAAGTCGTTCTCAACGCCCGCCGGCAGACATCCGTTGACGGAGGAATCGCAAACATCGACAGACAACTCACCAGACTCGTTCAAAGAGAAAGAATGACTCAGGAAGACAAAGATGCAGTCATGGCTCGTGTGAGCGGAACGACCGTACTGGAAGAACTCAAGGATGTCGACTTGATTATCGAAGCTGCCGCGGAGGAGATTGAGTCCAAAAAGACACTCTTTAAGCGCCTCGACGAGATGCTGCGAGAAGATGTCATCATCGCAACAAACACTTCATCCTTGTCGATTACCGAGATTGCCTCTGCTACCTCTCGTCCGGACAAGGTCATTGGCATGCATTTTTTCAATCCTGTTCCGGTGATGAAGCTTGTTGAAGTCATCAATGGTGTCGGCACTTCAAAAGAGACCGAAGAGTTTGTCATCAACCTCTCTAAAGAACTGGGCAAAACTCCTGTTCTCGTTGAAGAAGCTCCCGGTTTTGTCGTCAATCGAATCCTCGTTCCGATGATCAATGAAGCAGTAGGAATTCTTGCAGAAGGCATCGCTTCGGCAGAAGACATCGATGAAGCGATGAAGCTTGGCGCAAATCACCCGATAGGCCCTCTGGCTTTGGGAGATCTCATTGGAAACGATGTAGTTCTTAACATAATGGATGTTCTCTATGGTGAGTTTGGCGACAGCAAATACCGCGCGCATCCGCTACTACGTAAGATGGTTCGTGGCGGTAAACTCGGAAGAAAAACAAAGCAAGGCTTTTTCGATTACTAAGTTTATTCGGACGGTTGCTGTCTGAAAGACAGCGACCGTCTGTTCCTTGAAAATAGCTCCTTAGGGAAGGACAATTTTCTTGATGCAAAGAACTCTGAAACGAGGGAAAAAAGGAAAAGCAAATATTTTCACCTACAGCAAAAAAACAGCCTTATTTGTGTAGAAAATATAATATCGCTATCCACCGTTGTTCTTGCTCATAGATTTATTTCAAGGTATAATATTCTCGATAGAACAGATAGATAGAGGCGCGTGCAGAGGGTACTCCGGATCCGATAGGAGAAGACGATCCTGGAAAGGAGAAAGGGCTGGACGCCGAAAGGTGTCTGTTTCGTCTTGACAGATGTCTTGGTGCAAGGTCATAAGGTCTTACACTGTCATGGAATCCATGGAGCGCTATTTATGTTTCTGAACATAATGGGGCTTTTTTTGTTGGAAAGCCTCAGGAAAAAAGGGAGGGAAGTGATGGAAGCGTTGATTCGGCTTCGAATGAGCCAAGCAGATGCTCATTACGGAGGAAATTTGGTGGATGGAGCAAAGATGCTCCAGCTGTTCGGAGATGTGGCGACGGAGCTTTTGATCCTTCGCGACGGGGACGAAGGGCTCTTTGTCGCCTATGACATGGTGGAGTTTACCGCCCCGGTCTATGCCGGCGAATTTATTGAGGCGGTCGGCCGCATCACCTCGGAGGGCAAGTCTTCGCGCAAAATGGAATTTGAAGCGAGAAAAGTGATTGTTCCGCGCCCTGATATCAGTGATTCAGCTGCTGACAAACTGGATGAACCTATTGTCGTCTGTCGCGCAACGGGAACATGTGTCGTTCCCTCGGCCAAGCAAAGGAGATAAAATGGAAAAGTTAATCATTACTGCCGCGATCTGTGGCGCCGAAGTGACGAAAGAACACAATCCTGCTGTCCCCTACACGGTAGAAGAGATCGCCCGCGAGGCTGAGTCTGCATACAAAGCCGGAGCGAGCATTATCCACCTTCATGTGCGTTGGGATGATGGTACTCCCACACAGGACAAGGGACGTTTCCAAGAATGCATCGACGCCATTCGCGAAAGATGCCCCGATGTCATCATCCAACCCTCCACAGGCGGAGCCGTCGGGATGACGGATCTGGAGCGCCTGCAGCCCACAGAGATCGAAGGAACCGAGATGGCAACTTTGGACTGTGGAACCCTGAACTTCGGAGGAGACGAGATCTTCATCAACACAGAAAATACGATCAAGAATTTTGGAAAGATTATGATCGAGCGCGGCATCAAGCCCGAAATTGAAGTGTTTGACAAGGGCATGATTGACTATGCCATTCGCTTCCACAAGCAAGGCTATATTCAAGCACCCATGCACTTTGACTTCGTCTTGGGGGTTCAGATGAACGCATCACTAAGAGACCTTGCCTTTATGGTCGACAGTATTCCTGAAGGAAGTACATGGACAGCAGCAGGCATGGGCCGTCATCAGTTCCCGATAGCCGCAATGACGATCGCCTCCGGCGGACATGTTCGAGTCGGATTTGAAGACAATGTGTATCTTGAAAGAGGCGTCCTTGCCAAGAGCAACGGAGAACTCGTAGAAAAAGCCGTTCGCATAGCAAAAGAACTTGGAAGAGAAATCGCCACACCCGATGAGGCGAGAAAAATTTTATCCTTGGAGGCAAGAAAATGAAAATAGGCAACAAATACGGCACACACCGCGTCATCGAACCGAAGGGATCCATGCCGCAGGCAGCACAGAAAATTGACAACACCCCCGAGATCTACAACAACGAGATGCTGATCGATGTCACCGCTCTCAATATCGACTCAGCGAGCTTCCATCAGATCGTGACTGCTTGTGAAGGCGATGAAGAAAGAATCAAAGAAATGATCATGGGCATCGTCAACGAGCGCGGCAAAATGCAGAACCCGGTGACTGGAAGTGGCGGTATTCTCATCGGCACAGTTGCCGAACTCGGCCCCGATTTCCCCGGAACGGTTCAGGTTGGTGACAAAGTGGCCACACTTGTGAGCCTGTCGTTGACTCCTTTGAAATTGGAAGAAATTAACAAAGTCCATCAGGACATCGACAAAGTCGAAGTCAAGGGCAAAGCGATCATCTTTGAAAGCGGCATCTATGCAAAACTGCCCGACGATATGCCTGAAACCCTTGCTATGGCAGCGCTTGACGTAGCTGGCGCCCCTGCACAGGCGGCAAAACTTGCTCGCCCCGGTATGTCGGTTCTGATTCTCGGCGCTTCCGGAAAAAGCGGAATTATGTGCGCTTATGAAGCAAGAAAAAGAGTCGGTCCCACAGGACGTGTGGTCGGCATGGCATCTCGCGAAGCCACAGCGGAAAAAGTCCGCAAGACAGGTTTCTGCCATGAAGTCATCGCAGCAGACGCCAACAATCCGACAGAAGTGCTTGAAAAGGCTCTCGCCGCCAACAACGGTGAAGAGTACGATCTGGCCATCAACGTCGTAAACATCCCCAATACGGAGATGAGCACCATTTTACCTGTCAAAGACGGTGGAACAGTCTATTTCTTCAGCATGGCGACCAGCTTCACAAAAGCGGCTCTCGGCGCCGAAGGAGTGGGCAAAGACGTCGATATGATCATCGGAAACGGCTATACAAAAGGACATGCCGAGATTACACTTGAAGTTCTGCGTGAATCCCCCATTCTTCGCGAACTCTTTGAAAAAAGCTATCAGTAATCTGTCTGAATAATATAGGGAGGAAATATGAATACCGATTATGAACAACGCCGTAGAAAACTGTTCCCGGAAGTAACCGATGAGCAATGGTCAAGCTGGCAGTGGCAAGTGCGAAACCGCATTGAGACTCTCGATGACCTGAAGAAATATCTTCCCCTGACCGCAGAGGAAGAAGAAGGCGTCAAGAAGACACTGGAAACTTTGCGCATGGCGATTACTCCCTACTATTTATCTCTCATCGATCCGGAAAATCCCTATGATCCGGTGAGACGTCAAGCTGTTCCTCTGGAACTGGAAGTCCATCAGTCTTCAGCCGATCTCCTCGATCCTTTGAGTGAAGACGAAGACTCTCCGGTTCCCGGACTGACTCATCGTTATCCTGACCGTGTTCTGTTCCTCATCACCGACCAATGTTCCATGTACTGCAGACACTGTACACGTCGCCGCTTTGCCGGACAGCATGACGCTGCCGTAAAGAAAGAGCAGATAGACGGATGTATTGAGTATGTTCGCAACACACCGACCGTTCGCGACGTCCTGCTTTCGGGCGGAGATGCCCTCCTTATGAGTGACGATCGACTCGAAGACATCATCAGCCGCCTTCGCGCCATTGAACATGTGGAGATCATCCGAATCGGCTCCAGAGCTCCGGTTGTCATGCCTCAACGCATCACACAGGAACTCTGCGACATGCTTAAGAAATATCATCCGATTTATCTCAATACGCACTTCAATCATCCTCGCGAAATTACAAAAGAAAGCAAGGAAGCTTGCGAGCGCATGGCAAATGCGGGAATTCCTCTCGGAAACCAGAGTGTGCTTCTGCGCGGCGTAAATGACTGTGTCTATATTCAGCGCGAACTCGTACAGGGGCTGGCGGCCATTCGCGTCAAACCTTACTATATCTATCAATGCGACCTCAGCTTCGGTCTCGAACACTTCCGCACAAGCGTTTCAAAGGGCATTGAGATCATTGAAGGGCTTAGAGGACACACCTCCGGTTACTGCATTCCGACTTTCGTCGTCGATGCCCCGGGTGGTGGAGGAAAGACGCCTGTCATGCCTCAGTATGTCGTCAGTCAGTCGCATAACCGCGTCATCCTCAGAAACTATGAAGGGGTCATCACTACGTACACCGAGCCTGATAACTATGTTCCCGATTGCCACTGCGATTATTGCACAGGCAAAAAGGAAATGGAGATGGAAGGTGTAGCGGGTCTTCTTGAAGGCAAGCAGATGGCGCTGGAGCCTCAGAATCTTGCACGCAAGAAAAGACATGTTGAGTGATCAACTTCAGGGACTGAACTCACTAGCCATTATCGGCATGGAAAAAAATGCCGGAAAAACGACCGTCCTCAACCGAATTCTTGAAGAAGCCAGACGGGGCGGGGATCTTCCCCGCCCTCTGGCTATCACTTCTATCGGAAGAGACGGAGAAGAAAAGGACATCGTTACTTCGACAAAAAAACCTCGAATCTACGTCGAGAAGGGAACTCTTGTTGCGACAGCTTCCTCATTTCTGTCTCGATGCCGGTTGACGAAGGAGATTTTAGCATCGACCGATGTTCGCACAGCTCTTGGATCGGTCATCATTTTTCGAGCGCTTAGCGACGGATTTGTAGAGATTGCGGGGCCGTCAAGCGTGGAAGGTGTCAGGAGCATAAAAGAAGAGTTTCTTGCCGTCGATCCGGGCTGTTTTTACATTGTCGACGGAGCTGTGTCGAGAAAATCGACCGCAGGGCATTTTTTGACGGAAGGTGCTATTTTATGCACAGGGGCAAGCCTCAATCCTTCCATGAAAAATGTCGTGAGACAGACAGCGGCGATGGTTGAGCAGTTTATGCTTCCGGTTGCGCCTGAAGAGTATCAAAAAACATTTTCACAAACTTACGCAAAAGCCGTTATTTTTAAAGAGGGAAGGCCGGAAGAAGTGGAGGGAGATCTCGCCTTCACGATGGCAGACGACATTGCGGAAAAATTTACCAAAGAAAGCGAAGCGCTTTTCCTTCGGGGAGTTGTGACGGAGAGTTTCTTCAAGAGTCTTTTGCAGAAAGTATCTCTCAAAGGGAAACAGGTCATCATAGAAGATGCCACCCGTCTCTTCGTCTCTACGGGCTATCTCAATCTTTTGAAGCGTCGGGGTGTGACTCTTGAAGTGCTTCAGCCGATGGAACTCAGAGCGGTCTGCATCAACCCCTTTTCACCACGCGGAATCGATTTTGAGGCAGAAGTCTTTCTTCAGGAAATGCAGAAGGCGATATCGGTGCCGGTCTTTGATGTCGGGAGGATGTAATGGATATCTCTCAGAAAGAGTGGAGAGACATCGGAGGCGAGTTTGTCTTCGAACAACTGAATACCATGACTCCCTATGGGACGCAGCGCAAAGCTTTGCGAAAGCAGTATCGTCCGAGTCAAAGAGAGGAGCTTTTAGAGGAACTGTCAGCCGTTGAAGAGCTCAGTCAATCGCTTCAGAGACATCCTTCGGCGATTCACAACTTGCAGTATGAGTTTTGCCGTGTAAAGGATATTCGAAGATCCGTTCAACGAGCAAAAAAAGGTGGAATCTTAGAGGACTTGGAGTTCTTTGAGTTGAAAATTTTCTGCGATGTCATTTATCAGCTGATCGAAAAATATCCTCTTCTTGATACGCCGCTGGAAAGCGGGTTGCTTCCTCTCGATGAAATTCGAGAACGCCTCGATCCGGAAAAAACAGGCAGAATGACATTCTATGTTTATGACGCCTATTCGAAGAGACTGACGCTTTTAAGAAAGCATCAGCGTGAAATAGAGGTGAGAATTGCTCGTGAAAAAGATGAGCAAGAGAAGGAAGAGCTCCTCAGGGAGCGAGGTGGCCTTCTTATCGCCCAGGACAAAGAAGAGCGTGAGATTCGCATTGAACTTTCATCGCTTGTGCAAATGCATGCAGATGTGATTTTCCACAATATGGATGCGCTGGGCAGACTTGACCATCGCATTGCCAAAGCGATTCTTGCCAAAGAATACGGGGGATGCATGCCTCAAGTCAGAGAAGATGGAGGGATTGAGTTAAAAGAGGCCATCAATCCGCTTCTCAGTGATATCCTCAGTAAAAAGGGAGAAAACTTCCAGAGAATGAGCATCAAGGTGTCCACAGGAACCTCCATTGTCACCGGAGCGAATATGGGCGGAAAGAGTGTCTCGCTGAAGACGATGCTCTTAAATGTGATGTTAGTCCATATGGGGATGTTCCCGTTTGCAGAAGCTGCTACTATTTCATTGTTTGACTTTTTCTTTTACTTGGGAGATGATCTTGAAGACCTCAGCGCCGGACTTTCGAGCTTCGGTGCGGAGATTCTCAAACTCTCCGACGTCTATAGGAAGGCGCAACATCAGCGCGGCATGATCCTCCTTGACGAACCGCTCAGGGGGACGAACCCGAGAGAGGGAAGGGCCATCCTTTTAGGTCTTGTTCGACGCTTTGTCGGAAGCGACCATCTCCTTGTCGTCTCGACGCATTTTGAGAGCTTGGTAGAAGAGGGGATGACGCATTTCCAGGTTCGAGGGCTGAAAGATGTGGATTTTGACGCGTTAGCTTCGGAGATTGAAGTGGACAGGGAGGCATCCCTCAGTCGAATCCGAAAGAGTATGAACTTCCGCCTTGAAGAGGTGGAAGCGGGAGAAGATGTTCCCAGAGATGCGCTGCGAATCAGCGAGCTCTTGGGACTTGATCCCACACTGATCGAAGAAATTAAAGAGCTATTATAGGGAGGGAAGCTTGAGCAAATTACATTTGGACCCGCAAAAAGTGCAGCGAGCCAGAGATCTGGCCTGGGGAATCGCTGAGGATACGCAGCGTTTTGTAGATATG
The DNA here is from genome assembly GCA_012520095.1 of Tissierellia bacterium. Taxonomy (GTDB): domain Bacteria; phylum Bacillota; class Clostridia; order Peptostreptococcales; family Acidaminobacteraceae; genus DUVM01. The sequence goes on from JAAYOV010000045.1 coordinate 31,341, forward strand.
CATACGACGGTAGCCGTCGAGCGCACCATCTGCAGGCTGTTGGGTATTGACGGCGTCAATGACCTTGAAGTTCCGCTGCCAAATGTCGTTGTCGACCATCTCAATGAACAAGAAGCCGTCGGAATAGGGGTGGCCCACTTCATTGGCAATGCCATGATTCAAACAGGCAAGTCTCCTCAGGAGGTTGCAGAGGCTGTCGGCCGGGGAGAACTTGATCTTGTAAAGTTGCCTCAAGCAGATGATTTTAAAATCAAGGAAGTCATCGGCGAACTGGCCGCTGCCATGGTTGAGAGAATCAGAAAGAATCGTCAGACTCGAGAAGATTATCTCGCCCGTTTTGGCGATAAGACAACCCCTTATATCTACGTCATCGTCGCAACCGGAAATATCTATGAAGATATCACGCAGGCAAAAGCGGCGGCGAAACAGGGCGCTGACATCATCGCCGTCATCCGTACGACCGGACAGAGTCTTCTTGACTACGTGCCATACGGTCCTACGACAGAAGGTTTCGGCGGAACGATGGCAACGCAGGAGAACTTCCGACTTATGCGGCAAGCGCTGGACGAGGTGGGAGAAGAATTAGGACGCTATATCCGTCTGTGCAACTACTGCAGTGGGCTGTGCATGCCTGAAATAGCGGCTATGGGCGCCATCGAGCGCTTGGATGTCATGCTCAATGACGCTCTGTACGGAATTTTATTCCGCGACATCAACATGAAAAGAACGCTCGTTGACCAGTATTTCTCCCGCATGATCAACGGCTTTGCCGGCGTCATCATCAACACCGGAGAAGACAACTATCTCACCACAGCCGATGCCTTTGAGGAGGCCCACACGGTCCTTGCCAGTCAGTTCATCAATGAGCAGTTTGCAATTATTGCGGGACTGCCGCCTGAGCAGATCGGGCTGGGTCATGCGTATGAAATCGATCCTGATCTGAAGAATTCGTTCGTCTATGAATTGGCTCAGGCACAGATGGCTCGCGAGATCTTCCCCAGGGAGCCTCTTAAATATATGCCGCCTACGAAATTCATGACCGGCAATATCTTTAAGGGCCATATTCAGGATGCGCTCTTCAATGCGGTAACAGTCATAACCAACCAAAAACTTTGCTTGCTTGGAATGATGACAGAGGCGATTCACACCCCCTTTATGAGTGATCGCGCTCTTGCCATCGAAAATGCGGAATACATTTTCACCGCTATGGCCGATCTCGGCTCTGAAATTGAATTCAAGAAAGACGGCATCATTCAGCAACGCGCCTCCTTTGTCCTCGACAAAGCCACAGAATTGCTTGAGGTAATGAATACGCAAGGTTTGTTCCGATCGCTCGAATTGGGAACGTTTGCCAATATCAAGCGTCCGCAGGACGGAGGGAAGGGACTTGCCGGCGTCTATGAAAAGCAGAAGGATTACTTCAATCCCTTTATCGCCCTTCTTCATCCCACAGGAGGTGTTCAATGAGCAGTGGCGCATACAGCATGGAAGAAAAGAAATTTGATACGAAACTGGATCTGAAAGCCGTCCGACCCTATGGGGATACGATGAATGACGGGAAAGTGCAGATGAGTTTTACTCTTCCGGTCAAAAACGAGGAAAGAGCGGCAGAAGCGGCTCGTGTTCTTGCTAGAAAGATGGGCCTTGTCGAGCCTCTGGTTGCAGAACGAAAGACTCTTGATGATGAATTCACCTTCTTTGTCGTATATGGAAAACTCACCCATAGTGTCAACTATGAAGAAGTTCAAGTCGATGCGGTAGAGATCGAAACGATGACGATGGATGAGACGGATGCTTTCATTCGTGAAAACTTTGGTAGAAAGCTTGTTGTCATTGGCGCAAGCACCGGCACGGACGCTCATACCGTCGGCATTGATGCGATCATGAACATGAAAGGGTATGCCGGTCACTTCGGTTTAGAGCGCTATGAGATGTTTGATGCTTACAATCTCGGAAGCCAGGTGAGCAATGAAGAATTCATCGCCAAAGCGGTAGAGCTAAAAGCTGATATTCTGCTCGTCTCTCAGACAGTTACCCAAAAGGATATCCATATCCAAAATTTGAGCGAACTGGTCGAGCTCATGGAAGCTGAAAACTTAAGAGATAAAGTCATCTTGGTTGCCGGCGGGCCTAGGATCAGCCATGAACTCGCCAAAGAACTCGGCTATGACGCAGGTTTCGGCCCCGGCCAGTATGCCGATGATGTGGCCACCTTTGCCGTCGAGGAGATGGTCGCAAGAGGCATGAAATAGTCGTAAATCGTATTTTGAAGCAGGGAAGATCGTTTCTTCCCTGTTTTTTTGTTTTTGAGGACACTTCTGCCTGAAAACGGATATAAATAAGTATGATAAAAGAAAAAGGGGAGCGCTGTATGTTGGGAGCAATTATAGGCGACATTATAGGCTCGAGGTTTGAAGCTTTTAATCACAAAAGCAAAGAGTTTGAATTTTTTACTGATGATTGCCGCGTGACAGACGATTCAATTATGACATTTGCGGTTGCAAAAGCTCTCATGAATACAGATAAGGCAGCAAAAGAGAGGGGGATCACTCTTCTTAATGATGAGTATTTTCTTCTGCTAAAACAGAATGCGGTTCACTGTATGCAGATGATCGGCAGGAAGTATCGCCATTGCGGCTATGGCGCCGGGTTCATTGAATGGATTTTCTCAGATGACCCGAAGCCTTATTACAGTTACGGAAACGGAGCGGCCATGCGCATCTCTCCTGTCGGTTTGTTTGCGCATTCTGAAGAAGAAGTATTTGCGCTATCTGATGCCGTCACCTCTGTATCTCATGATCATCCTGAAGGGATGAAAGGAGCGAGGGCAACGGCGCTGGCAGTTTTTTTGGCAAAAAGCGGTTTGCCGATGGAGAAGATTAAAAAACGGATGGAAGAGTTCTATGCTTTGGATTTTACGGTTGATGAGATCCGTCCGACATATCGATTTGACGCATCTTCTCAGGGGACGGTGCCGCAGGCTCTGCAATGCTTCTTTGAGTCGACGTCGTATGAAGACGCCATCCGAACAGCCGTTTCAATCGGAGGCGACACAGATACGATAGCGGCGATTACAGGGGGGATTGCAGGGGTGTATTTCGGAATTCCGGAAGATATCAAAAAACAGGCGCTCGGTTACATAGATAATGATCTTGTCGACATCTACAAATCTTTTCTCTCGCACTTCGGATGATTGTTCATTTTGCAGAAAGTGAAAAATGCTGTTTTTATACAAAGAGACAGGATATTGTGTGATACGATAAAATGTAAGGTATAAGCAATAAATTTATCACTGAAGGAGATGCTCAACAGATGAAAACCGTAAAACTCTATGAGATAGACAGTTATCTGAAAGAATGCGAATGTGTGGTGCAGGCGGTCACTGACTACAATGAAAAGCCGGCGCTTATTTTACAGGAGACCATTTTTTATCCCTTGGGGGGAGGTCAGCTTTCCGACACCGGAACGCTGGATGGAGTCCGGGTCATCGATGTGGTCGAAGAAGACGGTGTGATTTACCACATCTTAGAGAAAGCTCATTCTTTTGCGTCCGGCCGGAAAGCGCTTGCGCAGATCGATTGGGATCGACGCTTTGACTTTATGCAGCAGCACACAGGCGAGCATATTCTTTCCGGAGTTGTTGAAAACCGTTTGGGATATAAAAATGTCGGCTTTGAAATCAATGAAGAGTTTATGCGAGTCGATTATGACGGCGTTTTTAGCGCAGAGCAGCTTGAAGAGTTGGAAGACGAAGCCAATAGACTTGTGATCGACAATCGTTCTGTAGAGGTATTTGTGCCGGAAAAAGACGTCATCGAACAACTGGAGTATCGCAGCAAGAGGAAGCTCGAAGGAGAAGTTCGAATCGTCGATGTACAGGGGGTCGATGTCTGCGCTTGTTGCGGCACGCATGTCAATTCGACGGCTCAGGTGGGAATCATCAAGATCATCGAAGATATGCACCACCGCGGCGGCACGCGCTTGAATGTGCTCTGTGGGGAGAGGGCACTTCGGGATTATCGCGCTCTCAACAATCAAAGCCGGGAGCTTTCGGCGGGACTTAGCGCTCCCTCAAGAGAGCTTACTAAAGCATTTGCTCATCAGCAGCTTCTCAGACAAGAGGAAGTGAGGCGCATGGTCTCATTGGAGAGGGAAATACTCAATCTTCGGCTGGATGACTTGTCTTCGACAGAAGAGTGGATTCACTTTGAAGAGCATCTCCAGGGAAGAGATTTGGCAAAATTAAGTGCTATTTTGGCGAAAGAAAAAGAAATTTTTCTTTTGTTGAGCGGAGACGATGAGAGCGGCTATAGCTATATTTTGACGACACAGACAAAAGATGCAAGAGAGATCGCCGCAGCGATGAATCAATCTCTTGACGGCAGAGGGGGAGGAAAGCCTGAAGTTGTCAGAGGTGGATTCAAGGCGACTC
>JAAYOV010000046.1 GCA_012520095.1 Tissierellia bacterium
CCTTCAAGTCTTCCCGCAAGGTCCATATATGCCTTAAATACCGCCTCGGGCGCTATAGCTCCTGCCTGACATCCTGGGAAAAACACATATCTGCATTCCTCATATCCAACTTGAGGTTTACAGAGGAAGGCGTCACCGTTTGAAAAGAGCATGTCTAAAAGAGCAAACTCGTGATAGGCCAGAGACATCTTAGTCGTGCTGACCATATTTTCCCTGGCATCTCTACAGATTTCAGCCATGTCATAACCGTTGGGGCAAGTGACGGTGCACTGACCGCAGAGCGAACAAGAGTTTATTGTCCTATTCATCAGATGGTCGCCCATGATTATATCTACATTGTTGTAAATCTCTCTGGTAAGTTTGCGTGGATATTTGCCTGTTTCCTGAAGAAAGACACAGTGTTTTATGCATTCCTCACATTTACACTGTATGCATCTCGAAGCTTCTTTTATAGCAGTCTCTCTTCCGTAACCTTCTCTCGGTTCGGGGATTCGCTTTGAGGCAATGGCCTCGCTCATGTCCGTATACAGTTTAGACTCTCTGCTCCCTTCTTCTCCTCGAGAACTCCCCGGATCTAAGCCTTGGGATATGCGATCAGCGGAGACTGCCGCCCTCCTCGCATCAAAAACGGCTTCTAAAACACCCGGATCGCTGTTTAGCGAGCTGAGGAGCTTGGAAACAGGTGATAAAAGGGTCCTGCTGTCAGGAGTATCTTCGGGAAAGGTTGCCGTTAGGAAACTTCGAGCCGCAGCAAAGATGTCGAAGTTCTTCTTCTCACTCTCAAATAACTCCTTAGTGAGTTTGGAAGAGTAGATGATATGTATATCCATAGTCTCGAGCTTTGAGGCTTCTTCTGCCAAGTCTTTTTCCGATAAAAAAGGGGCACAATCCCTCACCAGGGAAACGGCATCTGCTTGATGTACATAATAGAATGTCGGATAGCTTTTTCTAGCGAGCTCCGCAGCAAGAGACAGAGAAAACAGATCGGAACCGAAAACGGCCGCTTTTTGCTTTTTCTTAAACTTCAGCATTCCCTTCCCTGTCTTAGGGCTTCCATGGTTCATCGCAGCGCGCTCTAAAGCCGGGATATCAATACCTTCACCGACTTCATTCATCCTGCAGGCTTCTTTGCATGGGGCTTCACATCCATAAGCCAATAAACGAGGAAACGGCGTAATATGCTCAAGCATGGCACGAGCCTCGGAAAAAGCGTCTTTTTCAACTAAGGCTATCATTTTTTTTGCATCTAAACCCAAAGGACAGGCGGCGTGGCAAAAAGCGGGCTCTTCGTAAATACAGCGGCTCTCACGCTCTATCAGCCCCTCTAAACTATATAGTTTTTTCTGAAAATAATCCCTGGTAGATCTCTCTTTGAAATGGTCCATACATTTCTCTCCATTTGTATAGCAGTATCTAAGAAAAACCCCGCTAAAAGCTGTCTTTAGGAACACAAAATGAAACACCGTTGTGCATACCGGGTTAAACACGGTTATTCTGGCCGGAAGGGTGTCTGTGAGTAAAACGCTGTTCGTCGTCTATCCGTACTCTTCTATAACTTACAAGATGAAAGCGCTGATTTTACAAACAGAGAGGCGGTATAACCGTCCTCTCTGTTTGAAGTTACTCTTCAGTCAGGTATCTCGCTGACTATATTATAAATTTTTTAGGGCTTCCAGGACAACCTCAGGTTTTGCGGGAACTCTGGTAATACGCGCGCCGGTAGCATTGTATATGGCGTTGAGTATTGCCGGATGAGGCGCGGTCAAAGGGGCTTCACCGCAGCCGGCAGCTCCGAAGAGGCTGTTCGGACGTGGATGCGTTTCCTGATAAATCACTTCCATGTTGTCAGGAACGTCCATCGGATATGGGATTCCGCATCTGATAAGAGACGTGTGTCTCTCAATATCTTCGAAATCCTCTGTCAAGGCTAGACCGATACCTTGTGCAAGTCCTCCGTAGAACTGTCCGTCTACAACGGCTCTGTTCATCACCGTACCGATATCGGTAACACATGTAAATTTCTCTACTTTCACCTTGCCGGTTTCGGTGTCGACAGCTACCTCAGGCAGGAAAATGGTGTACATATACGCAGGGAACGGTTCTCCTTGACCGGTTTCCTGATCCAGCGCAACCGAAGCGGTGTAGGTATAAACGCCTTTTGCATGAGTGTCTATTCCCTCCGCCTTCATTTCCTCATATGTCCTGTACGTTCCGTCCTCTTTCTTCATAGCTTTGAGCAGGTTCTCACATGCAATACGAGTGGCGTTACCCGTCATTACAGTCGAACGGCTTCCGCCGGCGGGACCTGAGTTCGGGGTGTGCTTGGTATCGCATTGGAACAATTTAATGTCTTCCGGCTTAAAGCCTGCTTCTCTCAGTGCCTCATGTGCTGAAGTGAGTGTTCCCATATCAGCGCCTTGGCCGTGATCTTCCCAGGAGTTTCTGACCAGGACGGTATTATCCGGCTGTAGATCTGCATAGCACTCGGAGACGTCGGAGTTATCCAGACCGCAACCGTAGATACCTAAGGAGACGCCGATGCCGTATTTGATCTTTCCGTCAGAAGCGGCATTCTTTTCCTCTACGCGTTTCTTGCCTTCCAGATACTTGGGACGAGCCAGATCGAAAAGATCCTCTAAGCAGTATACATCAGGTCTGCAGCCTGTCGGAGTTCTGGAATCTTCACTTTCCTTGTAGCAGTTCATCGCCCTCATTTCAAAGGGATCTATTCCCATCTTAGCGGCGAGGCAGTCGATAGCCGTGTCGCCTCCCATGAAGGCCTGAGGTGAACCGTAAGCTCGAAATGCCGAACCCCACGCATGATTGGTAAATACAGTCGAGTTTTTGTTCCTTATGCTCGGGATATCAAGTCCTGCACCCACGAACTGAGTCAGTCTATGAGTGAGAAGATCGCCGAACTCCGAGTATGGACCGTGGTCAATATAATTGCGGCCCCAGAGTGCTTGAATCTTGCCGTTATCGTCAGCAGCAAGCTTGATATTCATGAAGCCCGGGCTTCTCTTGCCTGTGTAAATGATGGATTGATACATGCTGAAGTTCAAACTGACAGGGCGCTGTGTAACAAGCGCGGCAACTCCCAAAAGAGCCTCGTTTGTCGGCGAGAACTTATATCCGAATGTTCCGCCGGCATTGTTTTGAACCATTCTCAGGTTTTCCATCTCAACACCAATGCCTTCAGCTATCATAGGCATATGGAGATGGATACCTATGCTCTTGGAATGAATCGTGAGCATGCCATCTTCGTCTATGTACGCATAACCGTTGTCAGGCTCGAGATATAGATGAGGTTGACGTGAACAGTAGCTCTCGATTTCGACCATATTTTCTTCGGGTACGCTGTCCCAATCAAAATCAGGTCCTTTGATACAATTCGTCTCATAATATTCATTGGGAATACCGGGATGAATCTCTATCGCATCAGGAGCAATTGCTTCCGGCACACTCATATACGCAGGGAGAACTTCCAGATCGACTTTTACAGCTTTTGCCGCCGCCCTGGCTTGTTCCTCCGTATCAGCAGCCACTATTGCTATAGCATCGCCGAACTGGAACACCTTTTCATCACAAAGTATCGGACGATCCCAGCCATCGCACTTGTTATTTAAGGGCAGCATGACGAGGCCGTTAATGCGGTTTTTCCCGGGAACGTCTTTTGCAGTGATGATCTTGTAAACTCCAGGCATTTTTTCCGCTTCTGAAGTATCTATGCCTTTGATATTGGCATGTGAAACTTCCGCTTGAACGAGGGCAAGGCGTAAAGTGTCCGGAGGCATGTAAAGCGCGTCGTCCGCTCCGAAGTCCCAAGTTCCCGTTACCTTCATGGCAGCTGAAGGACGTACATACTCTGTACCGAGAATGCGATTGTCAGTCGGTGTAAACATGAGATCTTCTTTGGTTTTTTCTCCCCGTAATACAGCCGCCGCCGCCATGGTGGCATCGATTAGAGGCTTATAGCCGGTACATCTACAGACATTGCGACATTTGTGGAACCATTCGCTGACTTCTTCTCTTGTCGGATTGGGATTTTCGTCGAGCAGAACCTTGGCGCTGACTATGAAGCCGGGGCTACAAAATCCGCACTGCGCGCATCCATAAGCCATCCATGCCACTTGAAGCGGGTGGAGAGAGTCGATTGTGCCAATACCTTCAATTGTCGTGATTTCGGAAAAGTCGGGAACCCTTGAGATCGGTACGATGCAGGACCTTGTAACCTTTCCGTTCATTATGACATTACAAGCTCCGCATTGACCTTCTCCACAGCCGATCTTACATCCTGTGAGGAGAAGGCGCTCACGGAGTATAGTCGCGAGCTTCTCATCACCCTTGACGAGAATACTCCTTCTAACTCCGTTGATGTTGAGAATTTTCTTAGTGAGCCCTTTACTCATTCTTGATTCTCCTTTCTTGACTTCCTTTTTTATGATTTTTACGACAAAGCAAAATGACTGTAAACCTCAGTTGCGACTTCATGAGTTTTTGTTGTACACTGATTACATATTAATATTTACGTAGAGAGACAGTTAGGGAGACAGTTTATGAAAACAAATGCCGACACGCCCAATATAATCACTGCTGATGAGATAAAAGTCGAAGTTGTTGACAAGGACACCGGGAAAACCTTTGTAAGAAAACTCCCGATAAATTACCTCGAAACATCCAATTTTCTTCGTCTTTCCGCTGAAGACAGCCAAGGAAATCCGTCCTCACTCGTGTTCTACACTGAACAGGGAATCCTTGGGCTCCGAGACACAACGGGTGGCGGTCCGGATACCCACCGCTGCGAAGATCACTGAAAACAAGACTGCTTCCGATATTTAAAGTTAAAAACTCAGAGAGAACGAATACATTTCTGCTTTATTTAATTTTAAAAAACAAGCAACTGTCTGTCAAATTGTATGTTTTTACAACTCGTAAGTTTAAAAACCAATATCTCCTGTTTGTCGTCAATCAAATATATATTAAATCGTAAGCCTTCGGGCTTTTTTTGTTAAAAGGTAATTCAAGTTGTTTATTTTTACAAGTTGTATCAATTTACAACTCGAAAGATTCTGTATATAATAGTTTTAATACTTAGTAATATTATTTTTCGGTTTTTTCTGAAATGCTCAGTTTCAAATAATTACCCGGGGAGCTTTTATAACGAAAGGGAAGATTATGAAAATAGGAGCCGTTATTACAGCAGCCGGAATGTCATCCCGGATGGGGACGTTCAAGCCTATGCTCAGCATTGGCTCTATATCCGTGGCACAGCGCATCATCGCAACTCTACAGCAGTCAGGTGTCTCGCAAATAGTGGTCGTTACCGGTTACAACGCTGACGTACTTGAGAGACATCTTGCAAAGAGCGGTGTGATCTTCCTCCGCAATGAAAATTACGAAAATACGGAAATGTTCGATTCGGCTTGCATAGGCTTGCGTTATCTGCGTAAGAAGTGCAGCCGTATTTTGTTTACCCCTGTAGATATACCGCTTTTTAGAGCTGATACGGTTGAAAAACTCATAAAAAAGCGCAGTGATGTAGTTTTTCCCATCTGTGCCGGTCAGCAAGGTCATCCTATACTCCTCTCCTCAAGGATAATTGATCTCATATTGGATTACAGCGGCGAAGGAGGTCTCGCCGGAGCTCTTGAGAATCTCGACATTTCCAAAGATTATGTCTTTATTGAAGACCGGGGCATCCTCTTCGATGCCGACACGCCTGAAGAATTTGAAAAATTATTGGAATATCACAACAGCCAGCTGACACGCCCTGTCATTAAACTCTCCCTTGAAAAAGAAAAAAGATTCTTTGACCGAAATATTGCGCTTTTGCTTGAACTCATAGATGAAACACGCTCAGTCAAGACAGCCTGTCAGCGAATGCAAATTTCATATAGTAAAGGATGGAAGACGCTCAACTCAATAGAAGATCAAGCGGGTTTCGCTTTGGTTTTGCGCAAACAAGGCGGATCACGAGGAGGTGGCACCAGCCTTACTCCTGAGGGCAAGCTTCTTTTAGAGCGCTATCGCAAATATGAACAAGCCGTGAAAGAAGCTTCCGTAGAACTTTTTGATAAATACCTATCTGATGTGCTCAAGTGATGGGGTCCTAAAATGAGAAAAATATATCTTGTTCGTCATGGACTTCCGGATTTTCCGGGCGGAATCAGGCTCTGTATCGGACATACTGACTTACCTGTTTCGCCTGTAGGGAGAATGCAGGCCTTGCTCGCCGCTAAATTTTTAGATGATGCCGACATCTCAGCTGTATTTTGCAGCAGACTGAAACGCGCCGTACAGACATCGGAACCTTTCGGCGAAGCGAAAATAATAGACGGGCTTGAAGAAATGAATTTGGGAGAGTGGGACGGCTTCTCCTTTGATGAAATTAAAACACGCTGGCCGGAGCTCTATGAAGCCAGAGGATATGATCACTCTATTCAGCCTCCCGGCTCGGAAACTCCACAAGAAGCGTTTCTCCGCTTTGACTCGGCTCTTCGCAAAATACTCAAGGGCAGCACGGGAAACATTGTGATCATCTCCCACGCTTCCGTAATGCAGACCTTTCTTGCAAAAAAATCCGGAAAAGAACTGCCACCCGGTAGAAAACTCCTGCCCTACGGCTCGGTGTCAGAGCTCCATTTAAAGAATCATAATCTTACTATCGGATATATGGGCAAATCATATCGGCCTCCACTTACTAAAGAGCTCTGCCTCGAACTTCTTGCGGCAGCCGGCACACCGAAACACGTCATCAAACATAGCGCAGCAGTAGCAACAGAAGCCGAAAGAATTGCCATGGCCTTAGTGCAAAAAGGTTTCCACTTAGATATTGGTTTAATAGTAAGGTCTGCTCTCCTCCACGATGTGGCCCGAACAGAGAAAAACCATTGCAAAGTAGGCGAGAACTGGATTTTCGCCTTGGGTTACCCCAAAGAAGCAGAAATGGCAGGTCGTCACTGTGACAATTATCTCTTCGAAATACCCGATGAACTGGCGGTGTTAATTGTTGCCGACCGAGTCGTCCTGGAAGATGAGGTGGTCGGCCTGCACGAAAGGTTTAAAAAGGTAGCCGGAAAATTCAAAACGGAAGAAGCGAAGAAGATGCAGGCACAAAAGCTGACAATCACAGAAAAAAACATCAAAACTATTCATCGCATCTGTGGACGGGACCTGATAAAGCTATAGAAACTTCTTAAGACATGTGAAGACCGACAGAACAAAAACTGTTGCCAAAACCGAAAAGATAGAATCTCTGTTAAAAACCGGATTCAAGATAAAACAAGGAGATCAAAATGCGAAGCATGTTTAAGCTTATTGGTGAAAACTTAGCAGCCGGCGAAGATCTGGTACTCGTCACGGTAATCGCTTCGTCCGGCTCTACTCCGCGCGGATCGGGCGCGAGGATGCTTATCGGAAAAAAAGGCAGACTCGCCGGGACGATAGGCGGCGGCACAGTCGAATACAGATCTGAGCAGATAGCAGCTGAAATCCTTGAAAACAAGCGTTCGGGTGAGCAAAATTTTACTCTCACAAAAGACGATGTTGAGAATCTGGGCATGATCTGCGGCGGCGCCGTCGGAGTTTTCTTCTACTATATTCCCGCCGGAGACAAGAAGACCACCACCCTTGCAAATGAAGTGGAAAAACGTTTCGAGCTGGGTCAGGATATTTGGCTTATTAGTGATATCGCTCGAGACGGCCAACTCGCCATTTGGTCAAAGGCGGGCGGAAGTTTCGGCTTCGAAATACCCGATATGGTCCTTAAAAGCCTTTCTCGTCAACCATCAAGAATTAGAGAATCAAATATTGACATGTATGCCGAGCAGATAGGTTCCTCCGGAAAAGTCTATATCTTCGGCTGTGGCCATGTAGGTCAGGCTCTCGTACCTGCACTTGCATCTGTCGGTTTCAGATGTGTGGCGGCGGACGATCGCCCGGAATTTGCCGACAAAACACTTTTTCCCGATGCAGAAGATGTCAGACTCGTTGACTTTGAAAATATCGCGGAGAAAATAACGATCGGAGCTGAAGACTATGTCTGCATCATGACACGCGGCCACTCTCACGACACGACCGTTCAAGCTCAAGTTTTACGAACACCTGCCTGTTATATAGGAGTCATCGGAAGCAAGCATAAGATTGCCGGGGTGCAGGCAGAACTTAGAAAACAAGGTTTCTGTGAAAAAGATTTTGACAGGATAACCACCCCGATCGGTCTTGCGATAAAAGCGGAAACACCCGAGGAGATAGCCATTTCCATATGTGCCCAGATGATCGAAGTGAGGGCAGACAGGAGCAAAGTTTGAAGCGACTCTTCCTCACCGGGCCGATAGGTTGCGGCAAGAGCACACTCATAAGAACGGTGCTCGGTGACAGCTTTCGTGTTGCAGGCGGCTTTATCACCGAACGCGTCCTTGAGGGTGAAGAGCTTGTGGGCTTCGATATAGTAAGCCTTGGAGATTCAACAAATCAAAAGCTCTTTCAACTCGATTTGACCGACCCCGAATGGCGCAAAAATGACAGACACCTCCGCGTGCGATTTCTTTCATTCAAAGGAAGAGAGATCAAACGAAATGACGAGGCATTTTCTGTTTTTGCCTCAGCTCTCCTGCGAGAAGCCTGCAAGAAACCTTTTGCGATAATGGATGAGATCGGCGGCTTTGAAATACTTATCCCGGAATTCATGGAGGCATTAGAGTTTTTTCTCCAATCACGAGTTCCCTGCGTCGGAGTGCTTAAATCATTGCCTTCATCCGAAAAACTCTCAGAGGCTGCAGGTCTTGGTTCTCAATACTTAATAGCTGCTAAACACCTTCATTTGTGTCTCGCCTCCGATCCTGAAACGGATATTGTGGAATTCAGCGGACACGAAGACATACATGCTTTGAATACACTCAGACAATGGAAAGAACAATATCTTTGATATGGAGAACGAAGGTGAAATGATTAATAACTTGATTTACGACACCATCATAAACTCCGTCCCGAAAGGAGAGAGGATTGTAGACACATCCGCAGGTGACTCATGGTCTTTAGCAGAGACCGATAGCGGCAATGTCGGAATTGCCATGACGACTTTGGGAAGCACTCGTCCTCCCATTTTTTCAGAGAGTTTTATCGGAAGGGATGTCCAAGAAGCCGCCCAAACAATCGTGAGTTGGAATTTTGAAGAAGCTTCTCTCGCCCTCGCAGCAGCCAATGCCTGCTTCAACACCGTGACGCGAATGAAGGAATTTAATTGCAAAGAGCCCTTTGACAATTATTGTACAAGAGGACTTGACGTAATCGGAAAAAAATTGGGAATCGTCGGACACCTTAAAATGCCTGAAGAAGTCAGAAATGCGGCATCTGAATATTACATACTTGAGCTCAATCCGCGTCCGGGTGACTATCCGGCATCTGCCTGCGAATGGATACTCCCGCAGTGCGATATAGTGATTATCACCGGAAGCAGTCTCATCAACAAGACACTTCCACGCCTTCTTACCTTGTGTCGCAATGCTTACACGATACTTGCAGGGCCTTCCGTTCCGCTCTGCCCGGCTCTTCTGAATCTGGGCATCGACAGACTTGCCGGACTAATTATCAGCGATACAGAGGGATTGAAGAAGCGACAAGCTTCGGGAGTTTCGGGACCGCCTTACGAATTTGGACACAGTTTTCTTATCATGAGGTGAGAGCTTGGACAAAAAAAACGTAATGAGAATAGAGACAGAAGATAAACATGACATCTCACAACAAAAGCATGCTTCTTTAAACGTGCAATCAGGAAGAAAAGAGGAAGCACCGTCGCACAGGCAACTGGCAGGTCCTCCAGCTATTATTATTTTTATCAGCTTACTAGTCGCCTGTACACTGCTCTCATTCACTCTCGGCAGATATCCCGTTGCGCTAAAGGAACTCTTGGCGATACTGGGAAATAAAATCTTCGGCCTCTTTAAAAACTCGGAAAAATTCTGGACTGATCAGATGGAAGCCGCTGTTTGGAATGTAAGACTGCCCAGGGTGATACTATCCGTTCTGGTCGGTGCCTGCCTTTCAGCAGCCGGTGCCTCTTATCAGGGAGTCTTCCAAAATCCCATGGCATCCCCGGATATTTTAGGCGCATCTGCAGGAGCCGGTTTCGGCGCAGCTCTAGCAATATTCTTGGACTTCAAACATGTAAATATTACTCTTTGCGCATTTGCGATGAGCCTGCTGACCGTAGCTTTGGTTTTTCGAATCAGCCGTTATGTAAAGGGAGGAAAGGTCCTGGGGCTTGTTCTTGCAGGGATCATGGTCAGTTCACTTTTTAATGCGGGTACCTCCTTTCTCAAACTGGTCGCCGACCCGAACAACAAGCTGCCGCAGATCACCTACTGGCTCATGGGATCTCTGGCGGGAGCTAAGTGGAGTGACATCCGTTTTGTCGTATTTCCCATGCTTGCCGGTCTGATCCCCCTGCTGCTTCTGCGTTGGCGCCTGAACGTCATCACCATGGGCGATGAAGAAGCAAAAGCCATGGGCGTAGACGCCGGAAGGATTCGCATAGCTGTCATAATATCGGCGACTCTTGTGACCGCTTCAGCGGTTTCGGTGAGCGGAGTGATCGGTTGGGTCGGTCTGGTCATCCCGCACATGATGCGCAGGATAGTCGGCAGCAGTTATCGCTGGCTCATGCCGGTTTCCATGTTGGGTGGCGGTATTTTTCTCTTAATGGTGGACAATATATCGAGGAATGTGACGACGGCGGGGATACCGATAGGCATACTGACGGCCTTTGTAGGAGCCCCTTTCTTTCTGTTACTGATAACCGGAAGGGGTGAAAGATATTGAGTTTAGAAGTGAAACAACTATCATTTGCATATGACAAGAGAACCGTCTTAAACAACATGAGTTTCACGGCTCATTCACGAGAAGTCCTTTCAATTTTGGGTCCGAACGGAGTAGGGAAAAGCACTCTCTTTAAGTGCATTTTGGGACTTCTTCCCCCTTATTCGGGAAATATAACCGTCAACGGACTGGATGCTTCCGGATTAAGCGTACGCGAACTTGCGAAACAGATTGCATACGTTCCCCAAAGATCGGAGCCTGTCTTCAA
Source organism: Tissierellia bacterium (assembly GCA_012520095.1). GTDB lineage: Bacteria > Bacillota > Clostridia > Peptostreptococcales > Acidaminobacteraceae > DUVM01. The sequence continues at coordinate 11,084 of JAAYOV010000046.1, forward strand.
TTTCAGCGTAAATGAGATCGTACTCATGGGTACGACCAACGAACTCAAACTCTTTTCTTCTCCTGGAAAAACTGCCCAGGCTAAAGTGGATAGAGCACTTCAGAGACTTGGCATCTCAGAACTCTCCCATCGCTGCTTCCATCATACCTCAGGTGGAGAGCGCCAGCTCGTCATGATTGCTCGCGCCTTGGTGCAAGACGCTTCTATCCTCTTGCTCGACGAACCAACAGCGAATCTGGATCGAAGAAATCAGTTACTGGTTCTGGAGCAGATAAAATCACTTGCCAAAGAAGGATACACTGTCGTACAGACGACCCACGACCCCGAACACAGCTACATGTTTTCCGACAAAATACTCACCATGAAAGACGGTACTTTACTCTCCTACGGCTCACCAAAAGAAATATTGAACAAAGAAACCATGAAGTCACTCTATGAAGTGGATATGGAGGTCTCAAGCCTCTTTGACGACAGAGCGCGTTTTTGTGTCCCCGTATCCGTCATATCCGACAAAAACTGATGTCTACTTAAAAGGATTCGTTAAAAACTATTGAAGATATTTCATTGGAAAGGTGCTTGAAAATGGAAAAGAACAAAAAGACAAATAAACGGCTGCTCCTTACTGTTCTTCTTCTCTTAGCAGCGCTGCTATTTACAGCTTGCGGGAAGTCCCCCGAGCCGGTAAAGGAAGCAATCGAAACAAAAACGGAAACAGAAGTCGAAACAGCCGCTGAAGAAGTGCCGAGCGAAGAGGTAGCTGCGACACGCGAATTCACTGATTCATCAGGACGTACGGTAACTATACCCACGGAGATCACCAAGATTGCCGTCTCCGGTCCCCTTACTCAAGTCTATGTTCTGCCGCTCTGCCCTGAGATGATGGTAGGCTTTGCAAGTGAATTTTCAGCAGAAGCTTCGATTTATATCCCTCAAAAATATCTGGATTTGCCGAAACTGGGTCAACTTTATGGTGGCAGAGGAGAAATGGATTTAGAAGCACTTCTTGCTGCCGCACCTGATGTCGTCATCGATGTGGGCGAAGCTAAGAAAACAATTGTGGAAGATATGGACTCCCTTACTGAGCAGACGGGCATACCTTTTGTGCATATCGATGCGACAGTAGCAACGGCTCCGGAGGCATACAGGAAATTGGGGGAGCTTACCGAAAAGACTGAAAAAGCGGAAGAACTCGCCGCTTGGTGCGAAAAAACTTATAAGATGATCACGGATATGATGGAAAAAATTGATGCGGACGGGAAGCGAAAGACCCTGCTTTACTGTCTGGGAGATGCCGGTATCAACGTCATCGCTGAAGGTTCCTTCCATGCCGAATCCGTCAATCTCATGTCAACGAACCTGGCCGTCATCGAGGATGTCGTTTCATCCGGAGGCGGAAACGAGGTCGACATAGAACAGATAATGAACTGGGATCCGGAAGTCATCGTCTTCAGTCCTGACAGTATATATGACACCGTAGGCTCCGAATCTTCCTGGAGCGGCGTTACAGCTATCAACACAGGCTATTTCTACGAAACTCCGTCCGGGCCCTATGGCTGGCTCTCCTCTCCTCCTTCCGTCCAAAGATACTTAGGTCTTATCTGGTTGGGTGAGTTACTCTATCCGGAATATACAGAATACGATCTCAAGAGTGAAGTAAAAGACTATTACGAACTCTTTTATGAATGCGATCTGACTGACGAGATGTACGAAAACCTTGTCGAAAAGGCATTGCCTTAAGTATAAGAATCGAAAGCTGTTGCATAACTCTTCTACTTGTCATTGAGATACCGCACCCTCTTTTGCTTAATCAGTACTCAAAAAAGGCTATCTCTATTATAGAGAATAGCCTTTTTTTGTCACTGTTCGATCAAACAATTAATTATTCAACAGCCATAGCGACATAAAATCCTGTGCGTATCGCGTGAGCGGCCCTGGATACTTTGTCTGCATCGCCTATTACTGTGGTTTTGAAATTATATTTCTGTCTAATTGCATCCGGCAGAGTCGTGTCGGATTTCTGACCGAAAGCGGCAATAACCGTATCTCCTAAAATCTTTTCTGTGGAACCGTCTTTTTTCTTTATAGTGACACCTTCAGAATCAATTTCTGTGACTTCACTGTTTGTAAAAATGGTGACGTCATTTTCTTTAAGCAGTCTGTCGAGGCTGAACTTGTTTACGGCCATAGCGTCTAATGCATAATCCTCGAGCATTTCAATAATTGTGACATCTTTCCCCTCCATGGCGAGTTCCAAAGCAATGTCACATCCACTGGATCCGCCGCCACAAACAAGAACCTTCTGACCTTCGACGCCATTCTTATGCGCATCAATGACACCGACTACATTTTCACCGTCGAGCCCTTTGATCGCCGGTTTTATCGGTATAGAACCTGTCGCTACAAAGATTTTATCGGCAGTCTCCAAAATCGCGTCATCCGCATTAATCTGCGTATTCAGTTTTACCGAAACTCCCAATTTCCCTAATTGGAGTTCATACCATTCAATCAATTCACGAATTCGTTTTTTAAATGGTGCTGTTGCAATAGTTCCAAAAACTCCACCCAATTTGTCATTCTTTTCATACAGAGTAACTTTGTGACCCTTCCGAGCTGCAGTATACGCTGCTTCCAGTCCCCCGGGGCCCCCGCCGATTACGACAATATTTTTCGGTTTATCGGTCTTCTCCACTTTCATATACGTTTCAAGACCGGCGCTCGGATTTACCGCACAGCTTAATTGAGTAAATCTTCCCCAAATTCGTCCGATACATTCTTCGTTACAAATAATGCATGGACGTATGTCTTCGCGGCGATTCTCCATGAGTTTATTTGGGAACTGCGGGTCGGCAATTGTTTGACGACCGAACATGGCAAAATCACAGTTTCCTGAATTAATTAATTCAAGGGCCGTTTCAGGACTGTGAGTTCCGGAGTTCATAATCGGCACGCTGACATGTTTCCTGGCTTCTTCACATACATAAGCCATACAGGCTTCACCTAGATAAGCGGTCGGGAAAACATAGTCGAGACTTTCATAGGCGTTGGCATCTACGTCGAAAGCGTCGACACCCGCTTTTTCAAGTCCGACAAGTAACGGCATACTGTCTTCTATGGTCCTGCCGCCCGGGAATTTGTGATCGAGTGCAATTCTAAATAAGATCGGCATATCCGGACCAACTGTCTTGCGAATGGTTTGAACGATTTCCACCGGAAAACGTAAACGATTCTCAAGACTTCCGCCATATTCGTCAGTTCGCTTGTTCCAAATCGGCGACATAAACTGGTCAATTAAATAACCTGAATGCGCATGAATTTCAATTGCGTCGAAACCGGCATTGACTGCAAACTGAGAAGCTTGAACCCATAGTTCTAATAATTCTTGAATTTCTTCTACTGTCAGCGCCCTGCAAATCAAATTGGGATCATAGAATGAAGGTACAGCTGAGGCTGAAATCGGGACACGTTCTCCAATACCGGGCATGCCGTTGCGACCTGTGCCGGGACCCATGGATAAACAGATTTTCGCACCCCAACGCTGTACACGTTCACACAATACCGTTGCTTTAGGAAGCGCTCTGTTATTATCAAGCCCTAATGTGTACCCTCCTTGAGCCGTCATCTCATTTAGAAACGAAGATCCGACAATGATCATACCTATGCCGCCGCGAGCTCGCTCCTCATAATACCTCATACCTTCTTCACTTTCAGTGCCGTCTTGTTGAGGTGTGAAAGTTCCCATCGGCGACATGACCAGACGATTCTTGAGATTCATCTTGCCTATCTTCATAGGCTCAAATAACTTGGCATACTTGTTGTTTTGCATACATTCTCTCCTTTGCTTGTCAACTCTGATTGATTAATTCCTACATTGTCAATAGTGAACTCCTTCGTGTCGAAAGACTTTAAACGGTGTTTTCCATCTAAGCAGTTACGAGGGTGATAATGCATATTACAAAGAACCCTCGGTTACTTCTCTTCTTTCACTCTATTAAAATCATTTCTCATGAAAAAACAACCCGGCAAATAGTGGGTGTTTTCTATGCTCTGACGAAGATAGGAAACACAGAAATCTGATTTTCTATGCATTTTAAAAGGCGAATTTCAACTCTCAATAGATAGTTGACTTGTGTTGATCTAAATTATCGACAATTATAATTGCAAAGTATCTTTATAAGGCGTATGCCCTATGATCTGCATTTAAAAAAATATCCGGATGATAGCTTCTGCGAGTTGCCTACTGTAGATTCTGTTTATAGACTCTATCTTTTTGCGGTGCCCAAAAGGATAATTACTATGTAAATAACATAAATTATTACAATCAAATAAGGTATTTGAAAAATTGTTTATTATTTATAATAATATCATCTTTTTGCTGATAGCGTCAAATTGTTGTGGGATCTCAATACGTTCCTTTCCCGGAGCCTTACCCGGAGTCATTACATTTGTTATAGAATACAGAGATTAAAAACAACATCAACCGTACTCGAAAAAACCAAGAGTTTTCTTATCGACTTGGCTGCAATTTATGCCTTTGTTCGACCTTACTCCCCTAAAAAAAGACCATTCAGTCAGAAAACCGAATGAGTCTTTCCATTGTTGAATTTGCAGATATTAATAATCAGCTTAAAACCATTCTGTCATCAACTGCGCCATCACTTGCCTGAGTAAACAAATTCAGCAGTTGTTCAATGGTGAGATTCTTTTTCTCATCTCCGGAAACGTCTACGACAATTCTGCCTCCATGCATCATAATCAAACGATTGCCGTGTGCAATAGCCTCTTTCATGTTATGGGTAATCATCAGTGTCGTCAGTTTATTTTTATGAACGATCTGATCCGTAATTTCGAGCACCTTTGCGGCTGTTTTCGGATCGAGGGCTGCGGTATGCTCATCCAGCAAAAGCAACTTCGGCCGATGCAACGTCGCCATTAAAAGCGTCACCGCCTGACGTTGCCCTCCTGAAAGAAGTCCAACCTTGCCGGAAAGCCTGTCTTCCAACCCGAGTTCAAGTGTCGCAAGTAGTTCCCTGTAGCGAATACGTTCTTCTTTGCGAACACCCCAGACGAATCTGCGTTTGGTACCTCGTCTTGCGGCAATGGCAAGGTTTTCTGCAATCTCCATATCGGGCGCGGTGCCCTGCATAGGATCCTGAAATACTCTTCCTAAAAACTTTGCCCGTCGGTATTCCGGCATCTGAGTTACATCGACACCGTCAATCTCAATGGTACCAAAGTCGGGTTTCCAAACACCTGCAATCGCGTTGAGCATAGTGGATTTGCCCGCACCGTTACCTCCGATCACCGTGGCGAAATCTCCGTCTTTCAAATGGAGATCGAGCCCGTAAAGCGCTGTTTTTTCGTTGACCGTGCCCGGATTGAAGGTCTTTTGTAAGTTGGTGATTTTAAGCATTTTTTTCACCTCCAATCCGAATTTTAGTTTTGTTCGAGCGTAAATTACGCTGCTTGGTAAAATGTTCTTTCTTCAAATAAGGCACCGCCAGAAACACCGCAACAATGATGGCAGAAAGCATCTTCAAAAACTCCGTTTTCAGTCCCAGCAGGATGACAAAGTTATAGACGATATAATAGACAATACCCCCTCCAACAACACCTATCATACTCACAACAAAGTTGGGCTTGATTCTAAGTGAGACAGAAAGGCCGATAAAGATGGCTGCAAGACCGATAACGATTGCGCCACGGCCATCGTTAATATTCGCAGATCCTTTGTATTGGGCTAACATTGCACCGGCTAATGCGACGATGCCGTTTGAAATGGCAAGTCCCAATACCTGATTGAGCTTCACATTGACGCCCTGGGCACGACTCATATGAGGGTTATCCCCGGTTGACTTAATAGTCAGGCCGATCTCGGTATAGAAAAACAGCCACAGCATGATAATCGTAGCCGCAACAAAAATACCCATGACAATAATGGAGCGGGGATTATTACTCATATGCACTAACAGATTGTTTGTGCGCGGATTAATCGCAACTAAAGACTTTCCGCCAAGAATACTTAGATTAACAGAATATAACATCAGCTGAGTCAATATTCCCGCCAGAATGGACGGAATTCCAAATGCCGTGTGCAGAAGACCGGCCACAAAACCGGCACACGCGCCGGCAATGAACGCCGCAACGACACTCAGCCAAATAGGAAACCCGTTCGCCAATAATACTGCGCATATACATGCACCGGTAACAATTGAACCGTCCACTGTCATATCTGCAATATCAAGGATTTTGAAGGAAAGATAGACGCCGATCCCCATCAGCCCCCATATCAGACCCTCTGCGACCGCACCGGGCAACGCATAAATGAATGGCATTTTATACCTCTAAATAACAGTCAGTTAGCAGGGGCCTCTATGCCCAGCTGAGTACACAGTTCCTCGTTAAAATTGACAGTAGGAGTCAGAGTCAATATCTCAATTTCGGAAATGTCCTTTTCCCCCATTAGAATCTGAGCGGCCATTTTACCGGTCTCAACACCCAGATCATAGTAACTAATGGATAAACTTGCATAGCAGATATCGCCGCCGTAACTGGTAAAAACAGGCACATTGTTATCGGTGCAGATGGTGCCGACTATAGTATCATTGGCTGCAACGGTGTTGTCGGAAGGAATGTAAACGGCCTTGCATTCACTCGCCATAGAAGTTGTAATAGCCTGTAGTTCGGTGGTTTCAGAGAAAGTATAAGCCTTAACAATAATTCGCTCTGACTCAAACAGTTTCTTAACGGCCTCATACTGAATCAGGGAATTGGATTCATCGGTGCAATACAAGACTCCAACCGAATCGCCGGCAACCAATCCAAGGGTTTCAATCATCATCCCGGCCTGTTCAGCAAACGGGACAGCATCAGAAGTGCCGGACACATTGTCCGGAATATCGCCATCAAATGTATCAGAATAATCGGTTATAGAGGTGCCCAGAACAGGGATACTTGTAGTGGCGTTTGCAGCAGCCAGCAGAGCGGGCGTTGCATTTGCCATAATCAGATCGACTTTCTTCGCAGTAAAAGTATTGATGACAGTTGGACAAAGGTTTGCCTCTCCGGCAACCTGAAGATCAATTTCAACCGTCTTACCTACAGATTCCATCGCTTCAGTCAGAGCGTCGATGAAGCCCTGTGTTGCCTGATCCAAAGAATCGTGAACCATCAGTTGGCATATACCGACAGAATAATTGTTTGCTTCATTTGCAGCGTTGTTGACAACGGGTTCATTGCCGGGTTTGCTGTTACAGGCAGTCAACGAAATCACCAGAAGCATAGCCATCAGCATAACAGATATAATCTTTTTCATTTTCCGTCTTTTCTCCTTCTAATTGCATTGTTTGCGTTTATTTATTCATCGCGTGAGTGTGTGAATGGAAATAAAAAATCGTCCCTCTTTTGCAAGGACGATAAAATACCGTGGTACCACTCTGCTTTCGTATCGACCTCTCGGTCGAGACCTTAATAGGCTTAAAAGTCTTGGCGATATAACGGTCGCACCCGTTGTACCTACTGTTAGTTCAGCACACCGCTCGCAAGAATGAACTTCATTGGGGTATTACTGTTGCCTTGCACCGACCGGCAATTCTCTGGAGCTTTTCGCCCAACTACTCTTTCTGCTCAAACGCATTTAATAAATATTTAATTGAAATTGTTTCACAATTTATCACTATTTCTTTCTCTTGTCAACGGCCCTTTTTTAAAACAGCGAAAATGAAGTCACCATCGAACAAATATAAAACCGAGGTGCAGAAGTCATAGTCTTCATTCTGCAATATTTACGACACCGTAGCCTTCGAATATCCGTGGAAGAGCGCTACAATTATCAAAAGACAATTTCTAAGAAACTCCATACTTGCCTTATGACCGGCTCTTCCCTCCTCCCGTTGTTTAAAGATACCTCGGCATCATCTGATTGGGCGAGCTACTCCATTTTGAATATCCTGAATACGATCTCAAAACAGGATCAAACACAAATGAAAACTCTATTTCGAATGTGATTTAACTGATAAAATGGTAATATAGGTAATTTTATGTAAACGTTCTTGTCGTGTAAGCAGGAACACAAGCTAAGGAAATAGTTTACGGGCAGTTTATATGTCACGTAACTCCGGCCACAATGCCTCAGCCCTTTCCTTTTTACATTGGCTCCGGAAATTCTATCAAACTGTCGATATTAAAAAGAATGAGTGTTCTCACCTGTTTTTTTGTACTTAACTATTGTTTATCTAACCCGGCCGATTATACAAGACACCCAAATTTTTCACACCGGAATGGTATATACTTACGTTAAATCAGATGATTCATTACCAAGAAAGGAGAAGCCTATGGAAAAACTTTACGATGTTATTGTTGTAGGCGCAGGTAACGCCGGTATGGTTGCTGCTGCCAACACCTCGAAAGCCGGACTTAAGACTCTTTTATTGGAAAAACACAACATACCCGGAGGCTGTGCAACCAGCTTCCGAAGAGGTCGTTTTGAGTTTGAACCTTCCCTCCATGAATTGTGTAGTGTGGGCACTGCAGAAAAGCCTGACCAAGTTTACACAATTTTTGAAAATCTTGGTGCGAAACCTAAATGGTACTACGAAACGGATTATCTTTTCCGCGCTATCGTCAAGGGTGAAAACGGCTATGATGTTCGCCTGAAAACAGGAGTTGAGGACTTTTGTAACAGCGTTGATGCGGCGGTTCCCGGCAGCAAAGATAATGTCAGGGCCTTTGTGGATCTGAAAGAAAAGGTAGATGCCGCCATTAATTATATCTATGCCACAAAGGGAAATCCCAGCGGACCGGTAATGCTCTTAAAACACGCGGACTTCATGCGTGTAGCCGGACACAGTGTAGAAGATGTCATGACCGCTCTCAGTATTCCGGAAAAGGCTCGTAATATCATGTGTACCTACTGGGGTTATTTGGGTGTTCCCACTGACGAATTGAACGCCATGCATTACCTGAATATGCTCTATGGCTACATGATAAACGGTGCCGCTATGACGAAGCATCGCAGTCATGAGCTCAGTCTTTCCCTCATTGAAGTAATAAGGAAACACGGTGGTGAAATTCGCTTCAACAGCAAAGTCACCGAATTCTTATACAATGACGACGGAAGTGTAGCGGGTGTCGTTGCAAACGGAGAAAAGCTCTACTCAAAAGAAGTTATCTCCAACGTCATCCCTCACAACGTCTTCAATATGAGTCAGGCTGACAAAATACCTGAGCAGCACTTGAAGCTGGCTAACGCTCGCGAGTTCGGTATTTCCGTGGCAACTATCTATCTGGGTCTGGATTGCACGAGAGAAGAGCTCGGTCTGGATGACTACACAATCTTTGTCATGAGCGATCCCAACCCGAGAATCCAACATGATACTCGTACAGATGGCGGGTTTTACATTGTCAACTGCCTGAACAAGGTCGTTCCCGACTCCTCTCCCGAGGGCACATGCACATTGTTCTTTACCATGCCGATTTTCGGTCATGATGTTCCCAAAGACTTAGCACCTCAGGATTATAAGAAATACAAGAATGAATTGGCCAAAAAATACATAGAAGACGCGGAAAAAACCTTGGGTATCTCCATCATGCCTCACATAGAGGAGATCAGTGTTGCTACCCCCGTCACTTTCGCCCGTTATTTGGGCACACCCGAAGGCACAATCTATGGATATAAGCTCTCAGGCTGGGATAATCTTATGGCTAGAATCGCAGGTGAAAAGGATGATTTCACGATTCCGGGATTGAGCTTTTGCGGAGGTCATCACGTCCGCGGCGACGGCTACAGCAGTGCCTACATAGTAGGTGAAACAGCGGCAAACCGAGTCATTCAGAGGCTGAAAGGAGACGCTTAATTATGAGTAGACCGAAATTGTGGAAATTGAATCCTTTGAAATTCACCAAAATGAGTCCTGCCCGCCAGGCAAAGATCGAGGCATCTCCTGCCAAACCTCTTCCCTCTTTGGATTCGTATAAACCCAATCAGATTGCAAATGCTCTCCACCCTAAAGCGCAGTATTTGAAAGTTGTAAAGATAAAGGACGAAGCCGGTGGCGCTAAAAGTTATTATTTGGCTCCCAATCAAGAAAAGGGTACCGAAGCTCTTGCTTGGTTCAGTGCCGGTCAATATGTCTCCGTCACTCTTAAAATCGGCGACATGACTTTGACACGTCCTTATTCACTGGCATCTTCTCCTCGAGAGTCCTTGGAAAACATATATATGATTACTGTTGAGAATGTTGAAGGCGGTTTGGCCTCTCAATTCATTCTCAATAATTGGAAAGTAGGTACTGAGATTACCACCTCAGCACCTCTCGGTAACTTCACCTATGAGCCTTTGAGGGACGCAAAGACAGTCGTTGTCCTTGTTGGTGGCAGCAGTATTACGCCCATTCGCAGTCTTGCCCTGGCTGTAGCTGACGGTGATGAAGATGCGGATCTCATCATTCTATACGGCAGCCGAACCCTTGAAGAAACTATATTCTTTCAAGATTTGCTGAATTTGGAAGAAAAATGCGAACGCATTAAAGTCGTCAACATCTTCAGTGAAGAAGAGCGAGAAGGCTATGAGCACGGCTTTATTACTGCAGAACTCATCAAAAAATATGCCCCTGATGATGAATATTCTCTATTTATCTGCGGACCTCAGGTTATGCGAGAATTTGTTGATAAAGAGATTGAAACGCTAGGCCTGCGTAAGAAGTTCATCCGCCACGAAGTCTTCGGTGAATATTTCGGTCCCTCTAAAGAAGCGGATTATCCTGAGAATGTGGCTCCAAGCTTTAAGGTTACCGTCCGTATTGCCGGAAAAGAACAAGTCATTACTGCTTCCAGTGATATTTCCCTATTGCGCTCCATGGAAGCAAACGGGATTTCTGCTCCCGCCCGTTGCAGAAGCGGCGAATGCGGCTGGTGTCACTCCAAACTGGTGAGCGGTGAAATTTACACTCCTAAGATTATTGACTATCGCCGGGAAGCAGATCTGATCTATGGCTATATCCATCCATGTTCTTCTTTCCCCTTGAGCGATCTAATCATTGAAGTACCGCCTTTTGCTGAATAAACATAAAAGATTTTAATTCAAAACAATGAAAAATTCTAGACTCCACAACTTATACTGCTGGTGATTTCTCACCAGCATTTTTCTTCTCTGTATAGCATAGAGACCTTGATTTAAAGTTTATGGATTTTGAAGGCACCGGGATAGAAATTATTTGTGAAGATATCTTGAATTGTCAAGTCAAGTGCAACGAAGTTGAATAATAAACCTCATAAGGCGTTAGGTAGCCTAAGCATTTTCGAGGTCGTTTGTTCAATTCATCCACTTTGCTTTGTATATACTCATCGCTGTACTTTGAAAGATCGGTCCCTTTCGGAAAGTATTCGTGAAGTAAGCCGTTAGTGTTTTCATTAGTTCCACGTTGCCGGGGTTGATGTGGCTGTGGAAAGTAAAATGGCACATCATTCAATGCAGCCGAGGTTTCCCTACGATTTACGTTCACCTTCGGTGTCAAACACACTTGCATAGATAGCTCGATATATTGTCGAGTAGCTAATGCTGAAACTCGCATGCTCAAGCTTTAGTCTCTCAGAAATTTGTTCAGGCGACCATTGATGTTCGAGAAACTTTTCTCGAACATATTCAAAAATCATTGGGTTAGCGAGCTTACATTTAGAACGGCAATTCTTTCAACGAGCCTCATATGCAGTTTGAGCTGATATGGCAGAATATCTGTTGTCTACGATATTACGAGATAACTCACGAGAGATTGTCGACTTATCTCTGCCAATGCTGTTGGCGATATATGTAATTGTGCAATTTTGCGAATGGAGAAGCAGTATCTTTTCACGTTCCACCGGTGTAATATGTTTGTAATGACTCATTGTGCCTCCCGGTATGCGGATGTTGTCGCAAACACCATTTTACCAGAAGCCGTGAGTCATTATTCATTTGTTGCACTTAGATTGTAAATTCAAGATTTAAAAAAACGGATTAATTTTCGATAAGCTCTCCCTGGAAATAAACATAAAGCGGCATCTTCTTCATTTTGTATATATCCTCGTCGGGATTTCCCTCGATGACTACCAACTCACCTCTTTTTCCGACTTTTATCGTCCCCTTCTCCTCCGCAAGACCAGCTATTTCTGCACTATTTTTTGTAGCCTGAATCAAAATATCTTTATACTCAAAATCGAACCACTCTGTCCTCGCATAGAACTCCATACCGGGGTATCTTATAAAGTTCTCCTTGTCTATGTCTGAGCCGAACCCCAATTTAAGACCGGCCCTATATGCCTTATTTACAGCCGCCTTTTCCGCCAACTCGTATCTCTTGCTCTTGTCCATCATGTCTTCACTTAGGCTGGCGCCATCATCGTCCAAGCAAGCTAAACCGATTGCTGCGGTCGGAACCAAAAATGTCTTATTGCTGGCTTTCAGCATATCTATAGCCTCATCATCTATAAAACTTCCGTGTTCAATTGTTCTGACACCGCACTTTATGCCAAGTTTTATCCCTTCTGCGCCATGCGCATGCCCCATAACATAGCCGCCCTTCATCTTCGCGACCTTTACCGCTTCGAGAAGCTCATCTTCCATCATGATGCTTTCGCCCGGATTTCCCGCTTCGTTCAGATAAGCTCCTGTAAGCATACACTTGATAATGTCGTTACCAAGCTCAAACTGCTTCCTGCAACCCTTCCTTACCTCGTACGGTGAATCTGCCTCATAATACATATTGGCGAATGTAGCATTTCCATTTTCGGTCGGAGTTATAATCTGTCCGGAAGATATTATGTCAGGTATATTTACTGTTCCGCGAGCCTTTGCCCTTTTTAGCTCCGCCGTAACATTGTGAATAGTTCCGGCGTCTCTTATAGTCGTATAGCCCTGTTTAAGGTATTCTCTGGCAAATGAAAGTGCTTCTATCGCATTCTCTGCTTGAGACATAGTTCCTAGCCTATGATAGTTCATGTCGGTAATACATAGATGCGTGTGGAGTTCAAAAAAACCCGGAAGAACCGTATTATTCTTTGCATCTACAATAAAAGCTCCTTCAGCCTCGATTGTACCGGGCTTATCTATTCTCTCTATGATGTCGTCACCATTTATGAGAATATCCGCAAATTCTCCCTCGTACCCCTCAGTCAGCTCCTTTATAATTCTGCAATTTTTAAACAATATCATTTTTAATCTCTCCCCTCTTACTCAAATCGCATATCTACTGATTTTTACAAAAACCAAAATGTTGCAAGATAAATCTTTACCGTTGCTAAGATATCATCCTCTAAAAAATGTTCATCCGGCACATGGAATGTGTCTTCGCTTTCGGGAAACAGCGGTCCGAAACTTATACCATTTGGGAAAGCCTTCGCAAAGCTTGTACCCACATCCAAACAAAATTCAGCTTCTTTTCCGGTAACCTCGCTATAGGGCTGGCTATAGCACTGATTAAAGATATGTCTTTCGGAACATATAAAGGATTTTGATGATTTATAAGCTCATATGAGCAACCATACTCTTCACAGACCTTGCTAAATCCTGCGTGAAACTCTTCTACTGTAGTTCCATAGACAGTCATGAGGTTAACATCCACTAGATTTTATTCCCACTCTTCCTAGGTAAAAGTTCAATCAGTGGAAAAGCTTGATATTTCAGCCCTTTTGACAATTCGTATCCCTTCCATTCGTCTTTTTATGGCTCACTACCGAGTTTATTTACCCGTTCCGGTCCCAGTTCCAATAGATTAGCTCTCATCTCCTAACAGCCACCTAGCTATGTCAAATACTTTTATCCCCTCCATTATTGTCATAGGGTGTTTTGTATTTGCCAATAGTATTTTAGGATAGGCGTCTTTTATAGAAAATAAGGGAGAAAGTTCTCTTTCCAATGTTTGCTTTCTGCTTATATCGTCTGATACTTGTATATAGATTTTTTCATTTGCTTTCATGGCAACAAAATCTACTTCTTTCTGATAAAGTTTACCCACATAAACTTCATATCCTCTTCTGAGTAATTCGATGGCTACAATATTTTCGTAAGCTCTTCCATAATCCATATTCCTAACGCCTAGCATAGAATAGCGGAATGACAAATCGGATAAATAATACTTATCATTTATTTCCAAGTATTTTTTGCCTCTTATGTCATATCTTTTGACTTTATAGAACATAAAGGCATTGCATAAATATTTAATGTAGTTGCCTACTGTGACATGGTTGGTTTTGCTTTTGTTCTTATTCAATATATTAGTAATATTATTAGCCGTAGTAAGATTTGATATGTTATCCATCAAAAATTCAGTTAATGTATCAAGTAGTGTCGCTTCTTCAATATTGTACCTGTCAATTAAATCCCTTTTAATCAAGGATGTATAAACATCTTTAATATATGCGGTAGCATCTTCTTCATTTTTATATACATATGACCCTGCCAGTCCTCCTTTTTTTAAGTAATCTTGCAGATGATTAGAATAATTATCTTTTATTTCAAAATAATAACAAAACTCTTCAAATGAAAATGGAAATACAGGGATTTCTATAAACCTTCCGGTAAATAATGTGGCTAGATCAGAACTTAGTAAAAAAGCATTAGAGCCGGTTAAATAAATATCATATTTTTTGCTATTATGGAAGCTATTAATGGCAAGTTCAAACTTGTCGCAGAGTTGAACTTCATCAATCATTAAAACATTTTCAGTATTTGGCCTGTAATTCATTTCAACATATTCAAAAAGCCTTTTATAGTCTTTTAAGTCATCATATCTTAGATCACCATAATCAATTTGGATTAGATTGGCTCTAAGATCTGTTTCTTTAATATTTTTAGCAAAGGCTCTTATAAGCTCAGATTTGCCCGATCTACGTATGCCGGTAATAATCTTTATATCAGGAGTGCCCTTAAGGCCTTTTAACCTGTTTAAGTAATGAGGGCGCTCTATAAGCCTCATAGTTTCATAACCTCACTTTCAAGATTGAAATTTATTTTGTTTCTTGAAAGCATTATATCCTTGACTTTCAAAACTTGCAAATTTTCCATTTGTTGAAAGCGAGTATGAATATTCTCAATAAAAAGATAGGCATAGAGACCTCATTGGCTCAAAAATCCGCCAGTTAACGATTGGAGCGCTTCTTAATCAACAACATGTGAAAATCAACATTTTCGGGTTGTTTTTTTTGATTAGTCGGGATTATAATACAAAGTCGACGATAAAACGCCACATATTTTCAAGACGTTTTATCGTCGGTTATCTTATTAGCTATATAAACAGTTTACCCCATTTTGTCCCGGTTTGTCTTTTTCAAACCTTAAAACCCTTGATTTAAAACGATTTCTTAGTTTATTGGGCTTATTCCTACTCTTTTCCGCAGGGTTATTTTGCCCATATTTGCGGTTATATTGCTATAAAAAACCTGTTTTTGCCCGGATAATCCGCTCATTATTCAGTCTATCAAACTTCTCAGTTACAAGTAATTTTGCAAAACGCGCTAAAAAATAGTGAGCAGCGATAGTGGGGATCTACAAGCTAGAGTCAAAAATCTTCTCGTATTATGGGGTTTTATATAGATGTGTCTCTATTGTTTCTGAGTACTATATTGCTTTTATTCTCACCTTTGATGTCAATATTTTTTTGCATTTTTGTCCCTATAGTAAGTTTCCCCTCAATCTTCTCCTCTTTTCTTCATGCTACATTTCAATTAAAAAACTGTCTGGAAAGTTGACTGTTTCTTTGTTCACACTTCTAAGTACTCTTCAAATCTCTTTTTGGCATTTTAATGATATGAATCCTTATAACTTTTTCCATGTACTTCTTGACAGTAAAATCAGTACCGGATAAATTTCAAGACGTCCCATAATCATTGTGATACTTAACAGTATTTTTGAAAAACCGGATAGGGCAACATATTCTCCTCCCGGACCCAACAAGTCTAAGCTTGCCCCGATATTGCTTAATGCAGAAATAACTGCGTTAAATGCCGCGCTAAATGATTGAGTGTCAAAACTAATTAATAATAATACAACTAAAAAAACCCCCATATATGTGACTAAATAAAAATTTATGGACCTTAAAATAGATGTATCCAATTGCTTTTTGTCGTACGTAATAGGCAATACTCGATGTGGCGATATCATTCTTCTGATTTCTTGTTTAATTGATTTAATAAATATCGAAATTCGAACAACTTTTAAACCTGATGTAGTTGATCCGGACATTGCTCCCACAAACATTAAAAACAGTAAAACTATGTGACTTGTAACCGGCCAAGCTCCAATATTTGTATTGGTATAAGCAGTTGTAGAGCTGACCGATGTTACATTAAAAAAGGCATTTTTAAAAGCAGTCCAAAGGTTTCCGTAGACAGGGAAGGTATTAAGAGTAATAAAAGTGGTAGATACAAAAACAATGCCTAAATACCACTTTAGCTCTTCACTCTTCAGTACTTGTCTGAACTTTCCGACAAAGATCAAATAGAAAAAATCGAAACTCATTCCGAAGATAAGCATCGCTACAGATAAAAGTATTTCTAAATACGGGCTATTGTAAAACTTAATTGAATCCGGGTGAATGTTAAACCCTCCTGTCGCGGCAGCACCCATTGATAGAAGGACTGATTCAAAAAAAGGAACCCCTCCCAAAAAAATTAAAATCGCCAGAATAAAAGTCATTGATAAATAAATACAATATAAAATGAGAATTGATTTACTAACCCGAGACTCAACCTTTCCGAAGATAGGTCCCGGTAATTCTGCTCGCATTATGTAAATTCCTTTAGCTCCAAAATCAGGAATTACATAGATAATAAATACAAGCATCCCCATCCCACCTATCAGCAAGGTGAATGAACGCCAAAAAAGAAGTGACTCGGGAAGCGCATGCATAGTTGAACTCAAAACGCTTGCCCCCGTAGTTGTGAATCCTGAGACGGTTTCGAAATACGCATCGATAACATTCGGTATCGCTCCACTCAGTATAAAAGGTATCGCTCCAAAAAAAGGCAGAATAAACCATGCTAAAGCGGCTAAGGCCAAACCCTCATGGGCATAAAAGTCTTTATTGTCCGGTTCTTTCCGACACATAAAGCCCCCGACGAACCCGCAAACGAGGATAGTAGTAACAAAGGATAATAAAACCGAAAGACTATTTTTAAAAAATAATCCTATCAACAGAGGAACAACCAACAAGCCACCCAGCACCAGGATGAGTTTGCCAAGAATATAAACAATATATGAACGATTTATCATTTTAATATCCCGTCAAGCGTTCTTACACGTTTTTTTACATCTACAATAATGACACAATCATTTTCTAACAGGCAATCAGATCCTTTTGGGATTATTTTAATTTCACCACGAATAATTAGACCAATAAAAATACTCTCATCCAGCGGCAATTCCATAATTTTTTTATTGCACACTTTATCATCCTTTGACACAACAAATTCCAGCACTTCCGAATCTTTTGAAGTGCTTAAACGAGCGTATCCTAATAAATGGTATTCATTTTGATGACTTAGTGAGCGAACTCTCCCGATAATAGCATCTGAGATTGAGGTGCGAGGCGAAATAATCGCATCCAGATTATCAGCATGAAGCAATTTAATCAGTGATGTCCGATTTACTTTAGTAATGTTCTTTCTCACTCCGAGCGAGTGGGAATAAAGAGAGAAAATTAAATTCTCTTCATCGGAATCGGTTAAACCAATTGCAACATCATGAGCTGATAATCGGTGTTCCGATAGAAAATCCTGATCTGTTCCATCCCCTAAAATAATTTCACTATCAGGAAAAGAAGATGCTAATTTCAAGGCACGCTCACTATTTAATTCGACAATCTTTGTTCTTATTTTTCGTTTATGAAGTTCGGGAAGCAAATATTCACAGATCCTACTTCCCCCTTGTATAAATGCAGAATTAAAACGAGTATTATTCTTATGACCTGCTAAAAGGACAAGCCTGTTATAATCTTCGTTAGAGGCGATAACATTTAAATATGTATCGGCCTCAACAATAGTATGACCCTTGGGAATTATAACTTCTGCCGTATTTCTATTTTCGATCGTACAAATAACAACATTTTTAACAGCAGATCTTACCTCTTGTACGCTAAGTCCTACAATTTCACTGTCAGGTTTGACGCGAAAATTTATAATTTTCACTTCATTGTTATGAAAGGATTCCACATAGCTGGCGGTTGGATAGTCAATAACATGAAGAATTTCAATTGCCGCCTCCAAATCTTGGTTAATAATATAATCGATTTCGAAATATTCAGATATATATTCTTCATTTTTTGTATATTCTAACTTTCGTGCTCTAATGATTCGATAAAGCGCCCCCAATTTAGAGGCCATATGAGCAGAAATAAGGTTAACTTCATCACTATCAGTCGCCGCAATAAAAGCATCGCAAGCAGCAATTCCGGCTTGTTTTAAAACTTCAATATCGGTTCCGGAACCAACAATGCCTTGTATATCCAATTCTTCTACTAATTTATTCACTAACTCACTATCAGTATCAATGAGCGTAATTTCATATCCTTCTTGATTAAGATCGTAACATATCTCTTGTCCTAATTTGCCACCGCCAACAATAACAATTTTCATAATTTCTCCGCATTTGTTATATTCCTTTTTAAAATGGTTTTTTTAATCAAACTATTTAGCCACTTTTAAGCTCAATAAAATCAAAATAGCATCATTAAACAGACTCTTATGTTGTGTGACTTCTTAAGCCTTATATTTGTTCAAGAGTTATAATTCGATAACAAATTTGATTTTCTACTCCCACTCTTCACCGGTAAAAGTTCACAGGGTTAAAAAGGTTGATATTCAGGCCTTTTGAACAGTTCATATCCGTTCTATTCGCATTTTTTGGCTCGTTTTCAGATTATTTTACCCGTCCCAGTCCCAGTTCCGGTCTATTATTCTAATAAAAGAAGTAATTCCAAAATAGAGCTAAACACCTCTTCAAGTTCAAGATTTCCAACAAAATTATTTTTCTCCCTGTAAGCTGTCCATCGATTAATGAAGATAGGATTGTTATTTAATTGACTTATTAAAGTCTTTATTTTTACTATATCATATTCTGTATTTCTATAACGAAATGTATTATTGATTGCTTCTCTTAAAATATTTTTATCAATTTTGTTGCTTTAAAGTTTCCAAACTAAATAAAGATCAAAATAATCTTTGCTTCGGCTATTTAAAAACCCTCTGGAGTATATGGTCTCTATTTTTTCTGCTATCAAGGTTTCAAAAGGGTACGCTTTTACAGAGATTTTTTCATTATCAAAAATGTTTTGTAATCGTAATCAATGGGGTGAGGTGTGATAATGTCCCCTGTGGCAATATCTATAGGGACATATTGTCGTAAATTTTCAAACATTGCAAGCAACATAACCCTAAAACCACCATAAAGATCTTGTTCCCTAATGGATTTTATACTATCTATTTTATAAGTGATGTCGTTCTCTGAATTATTTAGAATTTTATTAAAGATTAACTCTACATTTTCCTTTGAAAGCTCCTCGTTCTTAAGAAGAAAATCCATATCCACAGTAGCTCTGGAACTTATTCCAACAATATTAGACAGCAAAAAACCACCTTTAAAAATAAAATTTTCCTTGTAGCCAGATTTAGAAATTCTCAAGAGGATATCTTCCATGAAATAATATGCAAGGATAGAATTGTATACAATACCGGTGTTTTTGCTCACTTTTTGAACTATTGAATTTAATTTATTTTTATTCATAAACAAGTTCCATTATCTCTTGGACTTCTTTAACAATATTCATTTGTTGTGCAATATTAAATAATTGATGAATATCTCTATCTGGATAACTAGGGTAAGTTTTTACAAAGTTAATATATACTTCAGGATCCATATCGGACCGATTCTTTATAAAATCGCAGAGCGTTCTTTCAGCAGAGTATAATTTTACAAGATTGCCCATGTTTGTTTCTTTTTTAATTACTCCCAGGGTTAGGA
>JAAYOV010000047.1 GCA_012520095.1 Tissierellia bacterium
CTATGAAAGTTCTTCGATCGCGCCTGTTTGACAAGATGCGAAGCGAGCAGGAACAGGCCATTGCCAGCGAGCGAAGACTTCAGATCGGGACAGGGGACCGTTCCGGAAAAATACGAACGTATAATTTTCCGCAAGGACGCATTACCGATCACCGCATTCAACTCAGCGTCTACCAGCTTGAAAATTTTATGCTTGGGCAGATCGACGAGATGATTGAAGCGCTTGCGACGAATTATCAGGCAGAACTCCTGCAATCAATGGAATACTGATGTGAATGATGAAGCTCCTTTTCTTTGTGAAAAGGAGTTTTTTGAATTCCTATGCCTTAGTGCTTCTCGACTCGACATCAAAAAGCGGTATATACGGGTGAATGGGCGGTTTGAGTGATAAACATTGATTGTCGACAAATGATTAAGAGTTATATATTTTTTAATGTTAATAAATAATTTGTAATCTTACAGGTGCCAGGTTGTTTAATAGGTAAAAATAAGAAAATCCGCCAAAAAAGTTATAAATATTGGTATTTCTTCGCATTTACGTGTACAATAATAAAAAAAGAATACTGAACAAATTGATAAAATAATAGTATTTCCTGTTCTCGCGGGTATATTCTTTTATATTATGAAAAATAAATGCAAAACAAAATTGTTGCGAGAAGACGGTCTCATGGAAGCGGTTGAGATTTTGTTGCGGGGGGATACGCTCATTTTCCCAACGGAAACGGTATACGGGCTCGGAGCTCGTTTTGATCACGACCAAGCGCTTCGAAGCGTCTTTGAAGCGAAAGGTCGCCCTGCCGACAATCCGCTCATTTTACATGTGGCAGATGCTTCCTGGGTGGAAGAGATTGCCGATGATATTTCGCCCCGGGCGCATGAATTGATGAAGATGTTTTGGCCGGGACCTCTCAGCCTTGTTTTAAAAAAGAAGGATCGTGTTTCTCATTTGATCAGTGCCGGTTTGCCCAGTGTTGCGGTGCGTTGCCCCTCACACCCGCTGGCGCGTCGGCTTTTACAGGAGGTAGGTGTGCCTGTTGCCGCGCCGAGCGCCAATCCTTCGGGTCGCCCCTCTCCCACAAGGGAAATCGATGTCTTGGAGATGGTGGGAAAGGTAGGCGGGATTCTTCTCGGAGGCGACTGCGAGGTGGGACTGGAGTCGACGGTGCTCGATCTCAGCGGGGAGAGAGCCTTGGTGCTTCGCCCCGGCGCCGTTACGACGGAGGAATTGAAAGAGTTTTTGCCTGAGGTGGAAAGATATACAGGGGATCCTGAAAAAGCTCCATCGCCCGGTCTGCGTTATCGCCATTATGCGCCGGATGCAAGTGTGATTGTGCTTCGAGGATCAGAAAGAGCAATTCGCTCTTTTATTGTATCGAGCCCGAAGACGAGTTGTTTCCTATTGCCTTTTGAATGGGATCTACCCTTCGATCAGACGCGGATCATCGCTTTTGTGCCGGAGAGTGATCTTGAGGCGGCCGCCTCCCAATTTTACGCTCTTTTGCGCGATGCGGATAAAGCCGGCATGAAGGAAATATATGTCGTGGAGTTTCCCCCCGAAGGGATTGGAGAAGCTCTGACGGATCGCGTATGGAGAGCTTCCGGCGGAAGAGTGAAGACATTGGAGGATGCATGAACATTGTGGTTGGAAGTGATCACGCAGGATTTGAATTAAAAGAGCATATTAAAAAGATGCTAAAGGACAAGGGGATGAAAGTGGATGATCAAGGCACTTATTCAGAAGAAAGCGTCGATTATCCGGATTATGCAAAAAAAGTCTCCGAAGTCGTACTTAGAGGAGAGGCTGTTGGAATTTTGATCTGTGGAACCGGCATCGGCATCAGCATGGCCGCCAATCGCCACCCGGGCATCCGTGCAGCTCTTTGTGAAAATGAATTTACCGCTCGTATGGCCAGGGCCCATAATGATGCCAATATCCTATGTATGGGAGGGCGCGTCGTAGGGACGGCTCTGGCAGAAAGCATTGTCAATACATTCCTATCCACATCATTTGAAGGCGGACGACACGCCCGTCGAGTGGATAAAATCGAACGATAGGAGGTCTATATGTCCCATCCGTCGGTGCTGGCGATAACAGAAGCTGAAGAAAAAGCCAGAGCCATCGTCGAAGAAGCCGGAAAGAAAGCCGCTGCCCTTCATGAAAACGCGGCGAGACAGATAGAGGAGCTTACTGTCTCGATGAAGGAAAAAGTCCATAGGGAGATAGAACACAAGAAGGAGGAGGCAAGGAACGCCGCCGAGCGCCAGTCAGCTCCCATTCTTGAGGAAGCCAAGGCAAAAGCTGAAGAGATGCTGCGGATCCCCGATGAAACGATGGACAGAGCGGTGAATTTCATCATCGAAAGGATTCTCGAATAAATGGCTATTGTACAGATGAAGCGCTTCGAGCTTTTCAGCTTCTCTCAAAGCGCTCAAAAGCTGCATCGAGCTCTGCAGTTGTTCCGAGACGTTCACTTTTATGACTTGCGCCGGGAAGAGCAGGCGGAAGAAATTCCGCTTCATCAAGCGCTGGATATATCGGCCCTGGAAGAAAAAGAATCACTTCTGGGCAATTTGCGCTGGATGCACCGCGTGCTCGAACCTTATGACACAAGGCCGAAGGGACTTAAGGCGATGAAAGAAGGCCTTGATGTCCTGACACTGCCCGAACTGGAGGCAAAAGCCGCTTCGGTAGACTATAAGGCTGATTTTAAACGCCTGAATACGCTCTATCGGAAGAAAGAGGATCTTGAGTCAAGAATCCACACGCTGGAAGAGACGATTCGCGAACGAAGGCCCTGGGAAGTTCTCGACGTTCCCCTTAAAACCCTCTCATCCGGCAATATGGTGGATATGTTTTTGGGCACTGTTCCTAAAAAGTTGAGTCCTGCCATGGAAGAGGCTGTTGAAGAATTTGCCCTGAGTTCACTTGAGCGAGTAAACGAAGTGGGACAGAGTGATTATTATCTTTTCATTTCTCATCGCTCGGAGGCGGAGGCGTTTCGAGATACGCTTCGTCGCTATGGTTTTTCGGAGGTTGTCTTTTCAAAAGGAACGACAGTCTCTGAGCTCCAGAAAGAAGCCGGAGCGGAGATCGAAAAGCTCAGAACGGAAGTGGAAGAGGTGCAAAAGCAGATCGTTCCGATGGCTGAAAACCTGCCTTATTATGAGGCCGCTTATGACTATGAGTCCAATCTTCAGCTTAAGATCGATACGGCAAAACAGTTCTTGAGGACGGAGAAAGTCGAGTGGATCCGTGGCTATATTCCGGCTGAAAAGGAAACGGACTTTCGCAAACTCTTAGATGAGACGCTATCAGAAGGATATCATTTGGAGATGGAAGAGGCTTCGGTAGAAGATCCTCAGGTCCCGATTGCTCTAAAGAATAATAAGTTTGTCGACAGTTTTGCGAGCATCACCGCTATGTACACTCTTCCGACATATGGCGAAATTGATCCCACACCGTTTTTCGCGCCGTTCTATTGGGTGTTTTTTGGCATGATGGCTGCTGATATTGCGTATGGCTTAATTGTCTTGGTCGGCACGTTATTGGTGCTGAAATTTGCTAACTTGAAGCCCGCTATGCGGAAGTTTGTACGCTTTTTCTGCTATCTTTCCGTTTCTATGACGATTTGGGGCGCTTTCTACGGATCGTTCTTTGGTGATCTGATTCCTCTGCCTGCCGTCTTTGACACACAAAAAGACTTCATCCCGATGCTGATCATGTCCATCGCTTTTGGTGCGGTGCATCTTTTCTTCGGTTTAGGTCTCAGTGGATATATGGCCCTAAAACAGGGAGACTGGCAGAGTGCCGTCTACGATGTCCTATTTTGGTATATGGCCGTCATCGGCGCATGCGTCTTTGGCATCGGCACCATGATGGGTTTGTCACCGATGATTGTAAGCGTTACAAAATGGATTATGATCGTCGGAATGGTGGGCATTGTGTTGACCGGCGGAAGAGAAGCGCAAAGTATCGGCGGAAAACTGGCGATGGGGGTGTACTCGCTCTATAACATCACCGGTTATGTCGGCGACTTTGTCTCCTATTCCCGTCTTATGGCTCTGGGTCTGGCAGGTGGGTTTATCGGCCTGGCTGTCAACCTGATCGTTCGCATGTTGGCGGGAGCGGGGATTATTGGCTTAATTCCCGGAATCGTCGTGTTTGTAGTGTTCCATTTGTTTAATATTTTCTTGAGCATGTTGTCGGCATATGTTCATACGTCAAGGCTGACGTATGTTGAATTTTTCGGTAAATTTTACGAAGGCGGGGGGATTCCGTTCCGACCGTTTGTAAAAGAACCAAAGTATTCACAATTTCCAGAAAATTACTAGGAGGAAAAAATGACATTGACAGAGTTCTTTATTCAGTATGGCGGTGTTGTATTGGGAGGATTGGGTGCGAGCCTTGCCGTTTTGATGGCAGGCATCGGCTCGGCGATCGGCGTCGGTATCGCCGGACAAGCGGCAGCAGGTATTATTATTGAGGAACCGGAAAAGTTCGGTAAATCCTTAGTTCTTCAGCTTTTGCCCGGCACACAGGGTCTGTACGGCTTTGCCATCGGATTGGTTGTCATGCTGGGATTGACGCCCGATATGCCGCTGCAAAAAGGTCTGTACATTTTTGTGTCGGCTTTGCCCATTGCTTTTGTAGGTCTCTTCAGTGCCATAGAGCAGGCAAAGGTGTCGATTGCAGGACTCAACATTCTTGCTAAAAACGAAGAACATCAGACGAAAGGAATTATTTACGCAGTCATGGTTGAAACGTATGCCATCCTGGCATTCGTTATGTCGCTGATTCTCATTTTGCGCGCTTAATCTTAGGAGAGTATATTGTCTACGATTACAAATATTACGGAAAAGATTTTAGCCGAGGCAAATGAGCAGGCGGAGGCCGTCCTGAAAGAGGCGCAAGAGAAGACGGAGGAATTGCTTCTCAAGCGTCGCAAGGATTTAGAGACGGAAGGGGAGAGGGAACTCGAAAAAGCAGAACGCACAGCTGCTGCCATGAGCGAGAGACTGGTAAACGGAGCGGTGCTCGAAAGCAGAGACGTGCTCCTTAAAGCCCGTCAGGATCTTCTCGACCGCGCTTTTGATGCGGCTGCGCAATCGCTTAAAAATATAAGTGATGAGGAATATGGGCTCTTTTTGAAAAAGATGCTGGAACGGCTGGATTATGATTCCGAAGCCGTCCTCCTTGTTCCTCCTTCCCGCCTTTCACTTGTTCAGGGCCTGGCTGCAGGGATTGCTGTCAAAGCGGAGGAGACGCTGGAAAGCGGGTTTCTCGTCGACACAGGTCCCTCGAGATATAACTTTGATTTCTCACAGCTTCTCGATTTTCGACGAAATGAACTCGAACGAGATGTGCTGTCAGTGCTCCTTGAAGGGAAGGAATAATCATGCGTGCGCAGGATTATATCCAGGCGTCGACATATGTGCGAGTGCGCGAAAAGAGCTTTTTGACCCGCGAACAGTGGGAAAGACTCATTGAAGCGCCGGCGCTGGAAGAGGCTCTGCGTGTTCTTCAGGAGAGTGCCTACGGAGTTCTCCTGCAAAAGCTCGACGACCCGAGAGATTTCGAGAAAGCCCTTGTAGAACGGCTGGAAGAAGATTATGAGGAGATGAACAGGTTTGCAAAAGACCCCGATCTCATCCGATTTCTCCGGCTGCGCTATGATACGCATAATGAAAAAGTGCTTCTAAAAGAGCATTTTCTCGATGCGTCTTTAGAAGAGCTGATCATGCCTCTGGCAACGGCAGATGTATCCGCAGGCAGAGTGATGCTTCGAGATGCCGACAGAGCATTTTCGAAGCCTGAGCATATTCAAAAGGCGATGGAAGCGTACGAAAAGAAACGGGATCCACAGGCGCTGGCACACCCGCTCGACCATCACTATCTGTCTTCTCTGAGCGCAATGGCTGACAAGCTCGGCAGCGCGCTTCTGAAAGAATACGCGACGCTCCAAATCGATTATTATAATCTGCTGACACTTCTGAGAGCACAGGGGCGAACACTCGATCTTCAGGAGATCGATCCGCTTCTCGTCACAGGAGGCCATATCCCGGTGGAGACGCTTAAAGGGCTCTTCTTCTCCTCTGTGGCTTCGGTTTTGGATGCGGTGAAGCGCTATCTCCCCGATGCGCTTGTACAAGGAGCCAGAGACGCCTATGAAAACGAACAGCGTCTTTCTGCGCTGGAAAGAGCATTTGATGTGTACATTCTCGGCGCCATGCAGGAGGGTTCTCAGATTACTTATGGGCCTGAAGTGTTGTTTAATTACTTGATTCAATTGGAAAACGAGGTGCGCAATCTTCGTGTCATCTTGGTAAGCAAGATCAGCAGCGTTGAACCTGCGCGCATTCGAGAAAGGATTCGCCGCCATGCGTAAAGTCGCCGTCATCGGAGACGCCCAGAGCGTCTTAGCCTTTAAAGCCCTGGGTCTGGCGGTGTATACACCGGAAAATCCAAATCGGACCCGAAACCAGCTCGATGCTTGTGCTGAAGAGGGCGTGGGGATTATCTTTATCACAGAAGAACTCGCCGCTCAAGTACCTGAGACCATCGAGCGATATGACTATCAACTGACACCTGCCATTATCCTAATTCCCTCGGCAAACGGGAGTCTGGGGCATGGCCTGGCAAAGATCGACAAGAATGTAGAGAGAGCGATCGGATCCAACATTCTCTAGAGGTGAGGCATATATGAAAGTAGGAAGAATTCTTAAAGTATCCGGCCCGCTGGTTGTGGCCGAAGGAATGGAAGAAGCGAACGTATACGACGTCGTTCAGGTCTCCCAAAATCGCCTCATCGGCGAGATTATCGAGATGCGCGAAGACAGGGCTTCGATCCAGGTCTATGAAGAGACGACGGGAATCGGCCCCGGTGAGGAAGTCTACACGACGGGAACTCCTCTGTCGGTGGAGCTCGGACCGGGAATGCTGGAGCAAATTTTTGACGGTATCCAGCGCCCGCTTGCGGCTCTTCGAGAAGAAGAGGGCGATTTCCTCTTAAAAGGAAGTCAGCTTCCCTCGCTAGACCGGGAAAAGATCTGGACTTTTGAGCCTAGATGTGCCGTCGGTGACGTGCTCCAAGGTGGAGACATTATTGGTGTCGTGCAGGAAAATGCCGTCATTGAACATCGAATTATGGTGCCGCCCGGCGTATCCGGAGAGGTGATCCGGATCGAAGCGGGTGAATTCAAAGTTGAAGATACGGTTGCCGTATTGAAGACGGAAGAAGGAGAAAGAGAACTCAGTCTTCTTCAAAGATGGCCGGTTCGACAGGGGCGCCCTTATCTGAAAAAGCTCGACCCGACGATACCGCTGATTACCGGTCAGCGCGTCATCGACACGTTTTTCCCCGTAGCAAAGGGTGGAGCGGCCGCTATCCCCGGGCCGTTCGGATCCGGGAAGACCGTCATCCAGCATCAACTTGCCAAATGGGCGGATGCGGAGATCATTGTATATGTCGGCTGCGGAGAGCGCGGAAATGAGATGACGGACGTTCTGATGGAGTTCCCTGAACTCCTCGACCCCATAAGCGGCGAGTCGCTGATGAAGCGAACGGTTCTCATCGCCAACACATCGAACATGCCCGTGGCGGCGCGTGAAGCGTCTATCTATACAGGAATTACAATTGCGGAATATTTCCGCGACATGGGATATTCCGTGGCTCTCATGGCGGACTCCACCTCCCGTTGGGCTGAAGCTCTTCGCGAGATGAGCGGACGCCTTGAAGAAATGCCCGGCGATGAAGGTTATCCCGCCTATCTTGCAAGCCGAGTGGCCGATTTTTATGAGCGTGCAGGAAAAGTGCTGTCGATCGGAAAAGAGCCGAGAGAAGGGGCACTGACGGTCATTGGAGCCGTATCCCCTCCCGGAGGCGATATTTCCGAACCGGTCAGCCAGTCGACACTGCGCATCGTCAAGGTCTTCTGGGGACTTGATTACGCACTCAGCTATGCGCGCCATTTCCCGGCGATCAACTGGTTGAATTCGTACAGTCTCTATCAAGAGAAGATGGACGAATACTTCGATGCCAATGTTGACCCGAATTTCTCTGCGAATCGAAAACTCTCGATGGCGCTGCTTCAGGAGGAGTCCAGCCTTCAGGAAATCGTCCGACTCGTCGGACGTGATACGCTCAGTGAATCCGATCAGCTAAAACTGGAAGTGGCAAAGAGTCTGCGAGAAGACTTCCTTCAGCAGAATGCCTTCCACGATGTTGATACATTCTGTTCTCTCGACAAGCAGAACAAGATGCTCTCCTTGATTCTTCTTTTCTATCATGAAGCGCAAAAGGCGCTGGAGGAAGGCGTCTACTTGGGTGAGATTGAAAATCTGCCGGTGCGTGAGCGCATCGCCAGAAGCAAATATCTCTCAGAGGAAGAAGAGGGAGCGCTCGATGACATCAGCAGAGATATTCGTGAGAGTATCGCCGGACTGATCGCTCAGAGGAGGAACTAAGTGTTAAAGGAATATAAATCTCTCAAGGAAGTCGTAGGGCCCCTCGTCATCGTCGAAGGGGTCGAAGGCGTCAAATATGAAGAACTCGTAGAGGTGCAGCTGCAGACAGGAGAGAAGCGGCGCGGGCGCGTGCTCGAGATCGACAAAGATCGGGCTATGGTACAGCTTTTTGAAGGCTCCTCCGGTATTAACCTGGAGCAGACGAGCGTTCGATTTCTTGGCAGGCCGCTTGAGTTGGGTGTTTCAACGGACATGATCGGCCGTATTTTCGACGGAATGGGTACGCCGATTGACGGAGGCCCGGCCCTGATCGCAGAAGATAGGATCGATATCAACGGCTCCGCCATGAACCCCTCATCCCGAGACTATCCGGAAGAATTTATTCAGACGGGCATCTCTTGCATTGACGGTCTCAATACACTGGTGCGTGGGCAGAAACTTCCGATCTTCTCGGCTTCGGGCCTTCCGCACAATCAAGTTGCCGCGCAGATTGCAAGGCAGGCAAACGTCCTCGGGACCGATGAGAAATTTGCCGTCGTATTTGCGGCAATGGGCATCACCTTTGAAGAGGCTCAGTTCTTCATCGATGACTTTACGGAGTCGGGTGCAATTGAGCGCGCCACGCTTTTCATCAATCTTGCCGATGACCCGGCGATTGAAAGACTGGCCACTCCGAAAATGGCGCTGACAGCCGCCGAGTATTTGGCCTATGAAAAGGACATGCACGTCCTTGTCATTCTCACGGACATGACAAACTATGCGGAGGCGCTTCGCGAAGTGTCTGCTGCTCGTAAAGAAGTGCCCGGTCGCAGAGGGTATCCCGGATACCTGTACACAGACCTCGCATCTCTCTATGAGAGAGCGGGGCGCATCAGAGGGCGTGTCGGGTCGATTACACAGATTCCGATTCTGACGATGCCTGAAGATGACATCACGCATCCGATTCCCGATCTGACGGGATATATCACGGAGGGACAGATTATTCTCTCTCGTGAGCTGTATCGCAGCGGGCTGGAGCCGCCTATCAATGTCGTGCCTTCTCTTTCGCGTCTGAAGGACAAGGGAATCGGTGAAGGCAAGACCCGTGAAGATCACGCGGATACGATGAATCAGATCTATGCGGCTTATACGGCCGGAAGAGAGGCAAGAGAGCTTGCCGTCATCTTAGGCGACTCTGCTCTCACGGAAGCCGATCGTGCTTTCAGCAAGTTTACCGATGCCTTTGATGCAAAATACGTCAATCAGGGGTACAATACGAATCGAACTATCATCGAGACATTGGATCTGGGCTGGGAACTGCTTCGAATTATTCCGAGGACGGAGCTCAAACGAATTCGCGATGTCTATCTCGAGAAATATCTCGACAAAGAACAGTAAGGATGACTCATGGCAAGATTAAATGTCAATCCCACCCGCATGCAGTTGAGCATCCTCAGGACGAGACTGAGGACGGCCAAGCGCGGCCACAAACTGCTCAAGGACAAGCAGGATGAGTTGATGCGCCAGTTCATTGATCGCATTCGCGCCAATAAGAGTTTGCGATTGGGAGTGGAGGCGGAGCTGATGGAGGCGTTCTCCGATTTCAGACTTGTCTCTGCAATGATGAGTCCTCAGATGATTGAGGAAGCTTTGGCGATGCCGGGCACCTCTCTGGGGGTAGAAATAGAAGTGGAAAATGTCATGAGCGTGCTGATCCCGAAGATGCAATTTGTCCGCACAGAGGGTAATCTCTATCCATACGGATATGGCTCGACTTCAGCTCAGCTCGACGAAGCGATTCGGAAGTTGGAGAAAGTATCCGAGCGTCTGTTGGAATTGGCGCAGATGGAAAAAGCCACACAGCTCATGGCCTATGAGATCGAAAGGACGAGAAGGCGCGTCAATGCGCTTGAGTATCGCACTATCCCCGATCTGGAGGAGACGATTCGCTACATCCGCATGAAGCTTGATGAAAATGAGCGGGCGACGATTACAAGACTCATGAAAGTAAAAGATATCATTGCGAAGGAAGAGGTTTCATGATAAGTCAGACATCTCGGAAGGTCTTCCTTCTACTGGCGATCACCTTGATCGCCTTCTTTTTGTGGGGCTGCGCTCTCATTGCCGAGAGCGAATCCGAATCTTTGGAAGAGGCGCCTATTCTCACGTCAAAAGAAGAAGTGGCCGCATACCTTCGCGAACACGGAGAGCTGCCGCCCAATTTTTTGACGAAGAAGCAAGCGCAGGAACTGGGCTGGATCGCCTCGGAAGGCAATCTTCACGAAGTGGCGCCCGGAATGAGCATAGGAGGAGATCGCTTCTATAACAGAGAGAAACGGCTCCCGGAAAAAGAGGGTCGCCTTTACTATGAATGCGACATAGGCTATGCAGGAGGGGTGCGGGGCGCCGAGCGCCTTGTATTCTCAAATGACGGCTTGATTTACTATACAGGAGATCACTATGAAACATTCGAAGCGATCGATTAAGACATGGGTTTGGCTTGATGCGCTGACTATGCCGAACAAAGAGGCGCTCCATGAGCGGCTGAAGACGGCCTTCGGTTTTCCCGATTATTACGGAAGAAACTTGGATGCGCTATGGGATCTGTTGAGTGCATGGAGCACGCCGCTTGATATTTTTGTCGTAAATTCGAAGGCTCTGGACAATTATGGGCTTGGGTTTCTGGCGCTTTTGAAGGAGTTGGAGAAAGAAAACAACAGAATTCGGGTATATACCGATTCTTTGCCCCCTCTCCCTATGGATAACTCCGATATGCTATACTCTGTATAGAACATGGAGGCGAAATACATGGAAAGAATTATTGTCGAGCAAAGCACCGGACTGAAGGGTGAAATCAGTGTCAGCGGAGCAAAAAATTCCGTTTTGAAAATATTGGCGGCTTCACTTCTTGCTGAAGGACCATGTGTCATCGAAGATGTACCGGATCTTCTCGATGTGCGCGCAATGATTGAGCTGTTGCGGGCACTGGGAAGCAAAGTAGACTATTATCCCGAAGAAAATCGGATTGTGACGGAAGTTGTCGATCCGACAATAACAGTGGCTCCCTATGAGCTGACCAATAAAATGCGAGCAAGCATCGTCGTGTTGGGACCGCTTCTGGCCAGAAGGAAGCGAGCCAATGTATCCCTTCCGGGGGGCTGCCCGATAGGCGCAAGGCCCATCGATCTTCACATCAAAGGTTTTCGCACGATGGGCTATACAGTCACGACAGATCACGGCTACGTCGAAGGCTTCGTTGAAGGAGAGATCAACGGGGGGCAAGTCTATCTCGATTTTCCGAGTGTGGGCGCCACCGAAAACATCATGATGGCAGCGGTCATGGCCGATGGAACGACGACGATTTTTAACGCTGCACAGGAACCGGAGATCACAGATTTGGCCAACTTTTTGACAAAAATGGGCGCCAATATCAGCGGTGCCGGAACGTCCGTCATCCGAATCAAGGGCGTGAAGACACTCAAAGGCGTCTACCATCAGGTGATTCCCGATCGAATAGAAGCCGGCACCTACATGGTAGCGGCGGCTCTTACGGGCGGACAGGTGCTTATTAAAAATGTCCTGCCTACCCATCTGCGTCCCGTCATCTCCAAACTTGAGGAAGCCGGGGTCATCATCGAAGAGCGCGGAGACGCGCTGTTTGTCGATGCGACAGACGGATTTTGCGGAGTCGACATCACGACGCTTCCCTATCCCGGGTTTCCGACGGATATGCAGGCACAGTTTATGGTGATGCTCTGTGTGGCTGAGGGAATCCATTCCGTCAAGGAGACTGTCTTTGAAAATCGCTTCCTTTACGTCAACGAACTGATGCGCATGGGCGCAAAAATAAAGGTGGACGGATCCTCCGCCATGATCAGCGGGGTCAACCAATTGGAAGGTGCGAAAGTAAAGTCGACGGATCTTCGCGCTGGCGCGGCTCTCATCCTTGCGGGACTTGTGGCGACGGGAAAGACGGAGGTCTATGAGCCCCATCACATTGATAGGGGGTTTGTCGCCATTGAAGACAAGCTCAGAGGAGTGGGAGCAAAAATTACAAGAGTGAATGATTAAGGCGGCGAAGCTGCCTTTTTTAGAAGGAAACGACTTTGGATAATCATCGCATTGGGGTGGTTTTAGAGGGGGGCGGAACAAAAGGCGCATATCATGCGGGAGCCCTCTTGGCTTTGCAAGAAGCGGGAATTCGAATTAGCGCCATTACAGGCACAAGTATCGGTGCTATTAATGGTGCTGCGTTTATTTCCGGAAAGCTCGATCAGATGATTGAAATCTACGATGACTTTGATCCGGAAGAGGTTTTTTTTGGGAGCAAAGAAGTCGCGGCGGCCTTTAGCTTCAATACCCTTAGAGATATTGAATTTTCGACGATAACGGCAGCGCTCAGCGCTGTTTTGCGCAACCGCGGAGTGGACATCTCTCCGCTGCTTCACCTTTTGGAATCCAATATCGATGAAAATGTGGTAAGACATTCCCCTATAGATTTTGGGCTTGTGAGCTTCAACCTGTCTCAAATGAAAGTCATAGAAGTGTTTAAAGAAGAGATTCCCGAAGGAAAGCTCATTGAATACATCCTTGCCAGTGCGGCGCTTCCGGGATTCATTCTTCCTTCAGAGACAAAGTATCTTGACGGAGGTGTTTATAAACAGGTGCCTCTGGATCTGTTGCTGGAAAAGGGCCCGTTTGATGTGATTTATGTGGTTCGCACCCGGAGAGATTATTGGACAAATCTCGAACGGGAAGGAGAGCGAATTGAAGTGATTGTGCCCAGTCGCTCGATGGGAACGGTACTTCAGTCAGGTCATGAGCATGTCAGAGAGAATCTGATGATGGGCTATTACGATGCGCTGCGCTTGCTGAGAGGATATCAGGGAAAACTTTACTGTATTGAAAAGAGCGACGATGAGAGTTTCTACAGGAGGTTTGTCCATATCCCGCAAGAGCGGTTGGGATCGGTAAATGAATTATTTGGAGAAGACAGCCGTTCATGTCGAAGAGCGTTTTTTGAAGACACGATTCCTCTTTTGGCCAGCATCTTGGGTTTAAAAGAAGACGGAGGCTATCAGGAGATCGGGATTGAATGGATGGAACGCGTGGCATTCGATTTGGATATTCCGAGGTATTGTATATACAAAGAGGAGGAGCTGTTTGAGCTCGTCCAAGACGCTTTAAAGGAAAGAAAAGACGAAGATCTGAAAAGTTTGGGCCGGCTGGAAGCGACGATTGCGCGCTTGACGGGTCTTAGCAGAACAGAACAGTCAGCGCTACTTCGCAGAGCTTG
The DNA here is from genome assembly GCA_012520095.1 of Tissierellia bacterium. Taxonomy (GTDB): domain Bacteria; phylum Bacillota; class Clostridia; order Peptostreptococcales; family Acidaminobacteraceae; genus DUVM01. Next base: position 13,739 of record JAAYOV010000047.1, read on the forward strand.
GCAACTTGCCATGGGAGGGTAGATGATGGATATTAAAGCAATGGTGGAAGCACAGCTTCTCGACCCTAAATATGATGAAGAATATAAGGCACAGCTCAAAGCTTTAAGTGAAGAAGAGGCGCGCGAGTGCTTCTACAAAGAGCTGAGCTTCGGCACGGCGGGGATTCGCGGAAAACTCGGTGTAGGCCCCAATCGAATGCACAAGTATCTCGTGCGCAGCGTCAGCTATGCCTATGCACTTTATTTAAAAGAACAGCAGGAAGAGCCGAGCGCCGTCATCGCCTATGACTCGCGAAACGGCTCGCCGGAGTTTGCGCAGGAGGCGGCGAGGACATTGGCATCAAACGACGTCAAGACATATCTATTTGACCAATATGCCTCCACACCGGAACTCTCGTTTGCCGTGCGTTATCTGGATGCGACAGGAGGAATCGTCATCACGGCAAGCCACAATCCTCCGGAGTACAATGGCTACAAAGTATATCATCGAAGTGGAAGACAGCTTTTGCAGGAAGAAGCCGGAGATATCCTGCGTCTTGTCGAAGAGAATAAAGAAAAAACGGACATTCCCTTCCGAACGGCTGAGGAGCTCATAGAAGAAGGCAGGCTCGAGATGATCGGCGACAATATCCTCGGAGCGTATGACGGGGTCATATTGGCGGCGGTGAAGAATCCTGCTTGTCGTGATATGGCTTCGCAGCTGCGAATCGTATATACACCTCTTCACGGGGTAGGCTGGAGGGCGATGCATTCGTTTGCACAGAACTTCGGACTGACAAAATTGTATCCGGTGGAATCGCAAATGCACCCGGACGGCTCGTTTCCCGAAGCGAGGCAGCCAAATCCGGAAAATCCGGAAGTGTTTGAAAAGGCCATTGCTATTGCAGAGGAGAAAGGAGCGGATCTGATCCTTGCCACCGACCCCGATGTCGACCGCATTGGAGCCATGGTGCGAGGCGATGACGGATTTGAAATGATCGACGGCAACCAGATGGGGGCGTTGATGGCGGAGTATCTCTTCTCTCTGCGCCAAGGGCAGGGAGGTACGGTCATCACTTCTGTTGTTTCGACATCCCTCGTTGATGCGATTGCATCGACATATAAAGGACGAGTTCTACGCACTCTAACAGGTTTTAAGTACATCGGGGAGGCGATGGACACGCTTTGCGACAATGAGTTTGTCCTCGGTTTTGAAGAGAGCTACGGCTATCTCAGCGGACTTCACGCCAGAGATAAAGATGCCATCAATGCGGCAGCTCTCATCATCGAGATGGCGCTTTCTGCGCTTTCTCAAGGCAAGTCGCTTCTGGACAAGCAAAGAGAGATCGAAGAAAAATACGGATACTATAAAGAAGGGCAAATTGTGCTGACCCTTGAAGGGGAGGAAGGAGCTCAAAAGATTCGATCCCTCATGGCAGGTTTTCGGGACAGTCCCCTGGAGAAAGTAGCCACCGGTCGCCGGACGGAGCTGACAGACTACTTAGAAGACACGGATCTTCCTAAAGAGGATGTCATTAAATGGAATTTCCGTGGAGATCAGTGGGTAGCTATTCGCCCGAGCGGAACGGAGCCGAAGTTGAAGATTTATCTCGGATCCCACGGACAGTCTGCCAACGATGTACGAAACAACTATCGTGACTTGGAAAACTCCATGAAAGCACTTTTGGAAAAAGAATGAATCATCTGGAAAATATCCTCTATCTTTTCTTAATCATCATCATCGGATTTTTGGTGAGAAGAGGGCGCTTTGTCAGCGAGCAGGCAAGGCCCGTTCTCAGCCAATTTGTCCTTCAAGTTGCACTTCCGTTTATGATCTTGGATAGCATGCGCTTCAATTTTGATGCGCAAATATTGACAAATGCTCTCGTTATTCTGGGGATCGGGGCGGTGACGTTCGTGGTTTCGATTGCCGTTTCGGAATTAAGTTCCAAGTTTTGGAATCTTCCTTCGGAGCAGATGGCAAGTTATCACTTTGCGATGGTGCTTCCGAACACCGGGTTTTTGGGGCTTCCTCTTTTGAAGGCGACCCTTGGGGCGGAGGCGGCATTTTATGGGGCGATGATCCAGTTGATCTTCATTACCGTCAATTGGACGTATGGAGTGTATGTGTTCACCAGAGAGGACGGAAAGCGGATCGAGCTGAAGAAACTCCTCAATCCCAGTATTGTGGCTCTCATTATCGGTTTCTTTCTCTTTCTCTTCTCGATAGAATTTCCTTCCGTCATCTACCGTATGGTGGAGAGCATCGGAAACACGGCGACTCCGCTTACGATGTTGACCATCGGAATGATGCTTGCCGAGATGAAACTGAAGGATTTTACGTCTCTTGGGAAGCCGTTTATTCTCACGGCGTACAGAAACGTCGTGTTTCCGGTCGTGTTGTACTTCATCCTCAGAGCCTTCGGAGTCGAAGGATTGCTTTTGCAAGTATTGGTCATAGATTTTGCCATGCCGATTGCTGCCAATACGGCGATCTTTGCGCAGGGTTATGACAAGGACTATCAGACAGCGGCCAAATTGGTGATGATATCGACTCTGTTTGCGATCGTTACTATTCCTTTGATCGTCGGCTTCGTAACCTGATGCTGTGGTAGTTGGGTTTTGAAAAGAGATGTTGCGAGAAAGCGCATTGTCTTCGTGATCTTTGCGAAGATCAATGGGCTTTTTACCTGTAATATGATTGGGTTCGGGTATAAATAATATAAACTGATTACTGTGATCCAGCGAGGAAAATATGCAAAGAATCAAAAATCGCCACGCAGCCGGCAGGCGGATGCCTGCTGAGGATGCAGCTCTTCTTATTAAAGACGGAATGAATGTCATTACAAGCGGATTTACGCCGAGCGGTTATCCAAAAGCTGTGCCGTTGGCGCTTGCTCGGCGAGTTGAGTCGGGTGAAAAGCTGAAAATCAATCTTTTTACCGGTGCTTCTGTCGGCGATGAACTGGACGGATCTTTAAGCCGCGTCGGCGCGGTCGCAAGGCGGTTTCCCTATCAGACAAATGCAGATATGAGAAAAAGCATCCATCAAGGAAAGGTCTGTTTCAGCGATATTCACCTGTCGCATTTTCCCAAACAAGTGGAATCCGGCGTCTATGGAGACATCGATATCGCCATCGTCGAGGCGTTGGCGATTTTGGAAGACGGGAGCATCGTTCCGACGACCTCCGTCGGAATTTCGCCGACGGCGCTGCAGATGGCCAAACAGGTCATAGTAGAGATCAACACATCTCAGCCGTTGTCTCTTTGCGGTATCCACGACATCTATCTTCCCAAGAGACCGCCTTTTTCGGGGGAGATTCCCATATATCGTGTCAGCGATCGGATCGGATCGACATCTATGGCGTGTGATCCGAACAAGATTGTGGCGGTAGTGATGACAGACATAGAAGACTCCGCTCACAAATTTGGGCAGACCGATCCCATGTCCGTGAAAATCAGCGAGCATTTGATTCGGTTTTTTGAGGAGGAAGTCGAACGGGGAAGGCTGCCAGACAACCTGTTTCCCCTGCAGTCGGGCGTGGGAAATGTATCCAATGCGGTATTGTCCGGACTTGTTCAATCGGGCTTCAAGGAGATGAGTGTCTATTCGGAAGTTCTTCAGGACTCCGTGTTTGAGCTGATCGAGTCGGGCAAAGTAACCTATGCTTCGGGCACGGCTCTTACCCCCTCAAAGGAAAAGAGAAAATGGCTGTTTGAGCATCTCGAGGAGCTGCGTCGACACTGCATTCTTCGGCCGATGGAGATATCCAATCATCCGGAAGTCATTCGAAGGCTCGGCGTCATTGCCATGAATACGGCGCTGGAGATCGACATTTACGGCCATGTCAATTCCACCCATCTCTTCGGATCTCGCCTGCTCAACGGCATCGGCGGATCGGGTGATTTTGCAAGAAATTCCTATATATCCATTTTTACGACCTCGTCTATAGCTCTGGAAGGAAAAGTATCTTCTATTGTCCCGAAAGTGTCACACACAGATCATACGGAACACGATGTGCACATCGTTGTCACAGAGCAAGGTCTTGCGGATCTGCGCGCCTTGGCACCTGTAGAGCGAGCGGAAGCTATTATTGAAAACTGCGCTCATCCCATGTATCGATCGAGGCTTCGAGAGTATCTGCATCGAGCTATGAAACAACCCTCTCATGAGCCGCATCTTCTCGAAGAGGCGCTTTCCTGGCACGTACGGTATCTCAAAGAAGGTTCTATGTAGAGAAAAGGGGATCCTGCCTACTTGAAGAGTCTATCGATTTGTTGTATTCTTAAAGTTGTGGATAATACTAAGGAGAATAGCCTTGTTAAAGAATGTGAAAAATGAAATATCGGCGATCATGGATGAATTGCTTGCCGCCGCAAAGCTGAAGGAGGGAGACCTCTTCGTCGCGGGGTGCTCGACAAGCGAAGTCTTGGGAGAGCGCATCGGGACGGCATCAGATGCCGAATTGGGAAGCGTGATTTTTGAGACCGTCTTTCAAAAACTGAAAGAAAAAGGCGTCTTTCTGGCTGCGCAGGGCTGCGAGCATATTAATCGAGCCCTCGTCGTCGAGCGAGAATTGGCTTTAAAAAGAGGATATGAGATCGTCAATGTCGTGCCAAGGCTGCATGCCGGAGGCGCTTTTTCCATGGCTGCTTATAAGGGGATGAAGGACCCGGTCATGGTCGAGACGGTCAGGGCGCAGGCGGGGATCGATATTGGAGACACATTTATCGGCATGCATTTAGTTGCAGTGGTAAGTCCCGTGAGACTGAAAATGAAAAAACTTGGAAATGCCCATGTGACGGCAGCAAGAACGCGTCCTAGATATGTGGGAGGGCCTCGCGCCGAATACGATGCGGCCTTGAAATAACATATGGAGTTTTCCTATACTTATATGGGTAGACAATATAACAATATCATCCTTATTGTGAGTGGCGGAGGGAATAGGCCCTATGAAGCCCGGCAACCGGAAGACACGGTGCTACATCCTACAGAGCATGCTCTGAAAGATAAGGAAACACAGTGAGGGCGATACGCTCTTTTTTATTTGCTGTAAATAGGGACAATGGATAAAAATATTTAGGAGGAGTCCATGAGGAAGACGTTTTTTACTTCGGAATCGGTGACAGAAGGTCATCCGGACAAGATGTGCGATCAGATTTCCGATGCGATACTCGATGCTATTTTAGAAAAAGACCCGATGGGACGGGTCGCTATAGAAGTTCTTGCTGCTACAGGAATGATCATCGTATCCGGAGAAGTCAGCACACATTGCTACGTAGATATTGCAAAAGTGGTGCGCGATACGGTCAGGGAAATCGGCTATACCAGAGGAAAGTTCGGATTTGACGCAGATACCTGCGGAGTTCTTTTAAGCATAGACGAGCAGAGCAGCGACATTGCTCTCGGGGTGGATCAGTCGCTGGAAGACAAAGAAGCCGGAAACGGGAGCGAAGGGTTTGGAGCGGGAGATCAGGGAATCATGTTCGGTTTCGCCTGCAGCGAGACGCCGGAGCGGATGCCTTTGCCGATTTCTCTTTCCCACCGTTTGGCAAGAAGACTCGCGGAAGTCCGCAAAAAGGGCATTCTCAACTATCTGCGCCCTGATGGCAAGAGCCAGGTGACAGTGGAGTACCAAGACGGAGTGCCGGTGCGAGTCGATACCGTCGTTCTCTCCAGTCAGCACGCGCCGGAGATCGATATCGATACACTCCGAAAAGAGCTGGAACAGCATGTGATCCGCTATGTGATTCCCGAAGAGCTTCTTGACGAAAAGACGAAGTTCTTCATCAATCCGACGGGACGCTTTGTCTATGGTGGACCTATGGCCGACACAGGCCTTACTGGCAGGAAGATCATTGTCGACACCTATGGCGGATATGCTCGTCATGGAGGAGGGGCGTTTTCAGGAAAAGATCCGACGAAAGTCGATCGCTCGGCAAGTTATGCAGCACGCTATGCGGCAAAGAACATGGTGGCGGCAGGACTTGCTGATAAACTTGAAATACAACTTGGATATGCAATCGGCGTGGCAAGGCCTGTCAGCATTCATGTCGACAGTTTTGGCACCGGCGTTAAAAGTGATGAGGAGCTCGAAGAAATTGTGAGGCGTCATTTTGATTTTCGACCGGCAAGCATTATTAGAGATCTTAAGCTGCGCAGACCGATGTACAAGCAGGTTGCCAGTTATGGTCATTTTGGAAGAACAGACATAGAATTGCCATGGGAGTGCCTCGACAAAGTTGAGGATCTGAAGAAAGAGCGGATGTAGAGACACTCTCAACCGCGAAAGAAAGCTTTGGAAGAGACCGTTAGAAACGGCCTCGCGGTGTTCGGTGCAGCATGACGAACAAACATCGAATAGGCAATGCAATCTGCGCTCTGTCTGAGGATGGAGCGCATTTTTGGTATAATGAGAAAAAACAGGAGATCACATGAGTCACAGAGGATACATCTCGGAGATCATCTTTCGAAACGAAGACAATGGCTACACAGTAGCTGTGTTTGAGACGAGGGAAGATAGCCTCATTGTCGTCGGCTATCTCCCGGGTGTCAGCCCCGGTGAGCGCATTGTGATCCATGGAAGAGAGACCGAACATCCTCGCTATGGATGGCAGTTTAGTGTGGATCGATTTGAAAGTGATGTCCCGGATGATGAATACGGAATGATCGCTTTTTTGTCTTCCGGCCAGTTTCCCGGCATCGGCGTGAAGATGGCCGAGCGCATTGTGAGAAAGTTTGGAAATGAGACGCTTGAAAGGATCGATGAAGATCCTCAGATTCTCCTTGAGGTAAAGGGAATCGGAAAGAAGACTCTCAGCCGTTTCATGCAAGCCTATGAAGAAGTGAGAGAGAAGCGCGAAGACCTCATGCTCCTAAGCAAGATCGGCGTCCCCTCTTCTCATCTGCATGCAGTTATGAATGAGATCGGGCCGGGAGCGGGACGCATGGTCGTCTCCAACCCTTATCTCCTCTTTGGGAAAATTCCCCATATGCGATTTTCCGTCATCGATGAGATGGCTCTTCGCGCAGGCATCGATCCGTTTGACCCGAAGAGGATCCGCGCATTTGTCATCCACGTGCTCATTCAGGCTCTTGGGGAAGGGCATTGTGCTCTGCCGAAAGAGGAGTTATTGGAAAGACTTTTTCAGCGAGGTCTTGACGATGGCGAGATCGTTGAAAGGCAGTTGCGAGAACTCCTGATAAGCGGGACATTATTCGAAGAAAAGGGCATGATCTATCTCCGCCATGCATTTCGCGCGCAGAGCATGAGCGCGTCTCACCTTGTGAGATTGATTCGAGAGGGACCTGAAGCAATGGAGTATCGCAAGCAAGCATTGCAGTTTGAACAGGCAAGCGGTCTGAGGCTCGGAGAGGATCAGTGGGAAGCGTTTGAACAAATTTTTGGCGAGCCGCTGAGCATTGTAAGTGGGGGCCCCGGAACAGGAAAGACGACACTGATACGCTGTCTTGTCCATGTTGCAAGGTCTGTCGGAATGTCTCTTTTGATGGCGGCGCCAACGGGGCGGGCAGCTAAGAGGATGGAAGAAGCGACAGCGGAAGCGTCCGCTACGATTCATAGACTTTTGGAATTTCAGTATGCGGAAGAAGGGGATCTGAGCTTTGCAAGAAACGAAGAGAATCCTTTGGAATGCGATCTTCTCATCGTCGACGAGTTTTCAATGGTGGACATCTTTTTGTTTCATTCACTCTTAGAGGCAATTCCCTCAGGAGCGCGCGTCGTCTTTATAGGGGACAAAGATCAGCTTCCAAGTGTCGGAGCGGGAAATGTCCTCGCCGATCTGTTGGCAAGCGAGCCGATTTCGTCTTTGCATCTGCGTCGGATCTATCGTCAGAGCCGTCACAGCTTGATCCCCTTCAATGCCCGTAAGATTTTAGAAGGAGATGCGGCTCTTATTCAGGAGCCGGAAGGAGATTTCTTTTTTCTGCGCGAACACCCGAATCACTTGCATCAGACGCTGGCAGATCTATTGCACAAGCGACTGAAAAACTATTATGGCTTTCATCCCGTGCGCGATATCCAAGTGCTGACTCCTATGAGAAGGGGAAACCTGGGCTCTCTTGAACTCAACAAGATGCTTCAGTCTCTAATGAATCCTCCCGATGATTTGAAATCGGAGATACGCCACGGAGACAGAGTGTTTCGGGTAGGCGACAAGCTCATGCAGGTAAAGAACAATTATTTACTCGAATGGGTGGATATAGAGTCGGATACGGTAGGAAAGGGAGTCTTCAACGGAGAACTCGGCGAATTGAAGGAAATTCGACGCGGGGAGTTGTTGATCGTCTTTGACTCCACGAGGCTGTGCCACTATCCACAGGAGAAATTGTCGGAGCTCGAGCACGCCTATGCAATGACGATTCACAAGTCTCAGGGGAGTGAGTTTCCCTGTGTCATTGTCGTGATGGGATGGACAGCCCCAATGCTTCTGAACCGGAATGTCCTCTATACCGGGGTGACCAGAGGCAAGCGCCTTGTGATCCTTCTCGGAGAGCAAAGAGTGCTGCAGGCAATGGTGAAAGGGGAGGAGAACTCTTTGAGATTCAGCGGTCTGAGAGCGGCTTTTTTAAAGCAGTGGCATCGATCGGACATCATGGAACAAAGACGCCTTGAATGAGCATGCTTTTCATTTGTGCGATACGATGATCGCATGGATAGCCAAAGATTATTATGGGGCGACAGACAATGTGAAGTGTGTCGGGAGGAGCTGTTTTGTGAAGGGTTGTTTTGTCCGACATGTCAAAGAGAAATCGACAAGCTTCTGTATCCTGTCGCAAGCCGCAATGAAGGATACCTGCTCGCAAGCATGTATCACTATGATGGATTGATTCGAGACCTGTTGCGCAAGATGAAATTTCAAGAAGGGAGATATCTGAGTCGCTTTTTTGCCGGGGAGATCGTTCGATTCCTAGAAGAAAACGAGATATTTGCGGAGGCGGTGAGCTGGATTCCGATGCACAGAAGAAAGGAGCGAAGACGAGGTTTTGATCATGCAAAGGATCTTGCTGTGGAGACGGCAAAGATGCTTGATATCCCGTTTTTACCTATTTTGCGCCGGGCCAAGCCCACTCGCGCTCTATACTCTTTGACAGCGAAAGAGCGGATAGGAGAACTCAAAGGGGCTTTTGAAGCCGCTCTTAAGGAGGATGAGCGGTTGTGGCTTGTTCTCGATGATATTTTGACGACAGGCTCCACGGTCGATGAGGCGGCAAAAATACTGCAGGAGGCAACGATTGTCAATTTCGTGTTTCTGGTAATTGCCAGGTAAGTGTGAAAGTGTTCGTCACTTGGGTATTAAATTAGAAACGGAACTACAAGGAGTGTGAACTATGAAAATTGAGATCTTAGGAAAAAATGTCAATGTCAGTGATGCCGTGAGAGATCGCATTGAGGGGAAGCTCAGGAAATTATCAAAGCATTTCCACAATGAAGTTGAAGCCGTAGTGAACCTCTCTCAAGTGAAAAACTCTCATATTGTGGAGATCACGATTCCATTGAAAAACGGAGCCTTTATTAGGGTGGAAGAATCGAACTTCGATATGATTGCCAGCATCGACAAGGCGCTCGAAAAACTTTCCAGACAGATCCGACGACATAAGACCGCTCTCAGAAAACGCTATCAATCGAATGAATCCATTCGCTTTGAGGAACTGAATCTTCTTGAGGAAGAGGCAGATGAAGCGGAAGAAGAGATTCGGATCGTTCGCACAAAGGCTTTTCCCATCAAGCCGATGGATCCTGAAGAGGCGATCATGCAGATGAATTTGCTCGGACATAATTTCTATGTCTTTCTCAATGCACAGACAGAGGAAGTCAATGTCGTCTATAGCAGGAAAAATGGAGGATACGGGTTGATTGAGCCTGTGATCGATTGATTTACATTTGCAAATAAATGCTTTGCTCCCTGTAAAAGGCAGGGAGCTTCATTTTTTTTGAAAAGATCATTGTCATTTTGTGAGATATCGAAGGAAAACAATAGTATTAGAGAGGGAGTATAGTAGCGAGGGAAAAAGCCCGCTTTCTCACAAGCGGACTTTCGAAATCCATTAAAGGATGGACGCTTCATATATGCTGTTGACGGACTCTGTGAGGATGTCGGTAAACTCCTCCTCACTCTGTTCTTTTTTCAGCCCTTCTGTAAATGCACGGGAGAAGGAGGCGATGAGGCCTGGGTTTTGTGCCAATTGGCTATTTGCCTCTTCTCGGGTATAGCCGCCGGAGAGGGCGGC
>JAAYOV010000048.1 GCA_012520095.1 Tissierellia bacterium
ACTTTGGCGGGAAGATGTTCTTTTCTGATGATAGTTTCCCCCGCTCGCATGTCGTTGAGTGCTCGCTCTATGATATTTTCGAGCTCCCTGACATTGCCCGGAAAAGAATATGCTTTCAATAGAGTTAGCGCTTCCATAGAAATGCCCCGAAAGGGAATCTCCTCTCTTTCGGCAATCCTCTCGGCAAAGAAAGAGCTCAGCGGCGCGATGTCCCCTGTCCTCTCTCGCAAAGGCGGCATCATTATCGTCAATACATTCAGGCGATAATACAGGTCTAAGCGAAACAAACCGTCCTGTACCATCTCCTCAAGATTTCGATTGGTAGCAGCGATGATGCGCACGTCGACCGGAATCGACTCCGTGCTTCCGATGGGTTCAATCACCTTTTCCTGCAGAAAACGCAGGAGCTTGACCTGCATATTCATCGGCAGCTCGCCTACTTCATCCAAAAGCACGGTGCCTCCGTCGGCTGCCATGAATTTTCCGATCTTTCCTCCTTTAAGAGCTCCGGTAAAAGCTCCTTCTGTATAGCCAAACAGCTCCGACTCCAAGAGCTCGGCGGGAATGCCGGCGCAGTTAATCTTAAAAAATGTAGCATCTCTTCGTGCGCTGTTTGCGTGTACCGCTTGTGCAATGACATCTTTTCCCGTTCCGCTCTCCCCTAAAATCAGAAGTGTGGAGTTGCTCCTTGCAAACCGCAGAGCCTGCTCCTTGACTCGCTTCATCACAGGATCCTCTCCTATAACACAGTCCATGGAGTATTTCACACGATGGGAGCGGTCAAACTCTTCCTTGTACAGGTTGAGCTGATACGTCATAGAAGAAATCTGTTCAAAGAGTTCGGTCAAGTCGTCGACATTGCGAAAGATCACGCGCCCGATAGCGCCGACCACTTCCCCGTTTCTATAAACTGGGATACGCTTGACAATCGTGTTCTGTCCGTTGATCTCCTGAACGGCATTGTACTCGGGCACTCCCGTTTCCACTACGATGTGCATTCTCGTATTGTCGATGACTTCCGTGACATGGCGTCCGATCGCCCACGAGCGTTCCACCTTGAGAAAATCGGCATACGTCTGCGTCAGAAGCTGGATGATGCCCTGCCTGTCTACGTAGACGATCGCATCTTCTGCATTGTCAAGCACGACATCGAGGAAAAAGCGCTCTTGATTGTATGGAATGGAACTCATTTACTCCTCCTCGAAAAAAATCTCCGTTTGACGATAGTATATCATGGCGATCCGCACCGAAAAACGCAAATACCTCGCATTATTTCCCCGAGACTTGCATCGAGGAAAAGAGCATGGCCGGGCACAGCACCGATCCGCTGCCTATGCGAAGCGCATCTCCCAGCGCCTGTACGTCTTTCATCATCTGATAAAAATTGCCGGCTATCAGCACCTCGTTGACCGGATGAACCGTAGAGCCGTTCTCTACATAAAACCCTTTTATCGGCACGCTAAAATCACCGCTGACGGAATCGATCCCGGCATAGCCTGTGATCTCCGTCACAAGAAGCCCCGTTCCCATCTGCTGTTTCAACTCCTCCAAGGAAGTATTTCCCGGGCACATATACATGTGATGGGGAGAGGTCCTTGTGGGGGTGGAGATTCCTCTGGAACCGCGGGCATTGGATGTTCGCCCGTCTTTTGCGGCGCTCTTCAAATTGTAGAGATAGTCGACCAGTACGCCATCTTGTATCAGGCGCAGCGCCTCAACAGGCACCCCCTCATCGTCGAAAGCAACCGGAATCAGAGACGTCTCATGAAAGGGATCGTCAATGAACTCAACGATTGAGGATGCGATCTTTTCCCCTATTTTGCCTTTCAAAAGACTTCTTCCCTTTTGGATATTTTCTGCGACAAAATTTCCGACAAAACCTCCAAATAGGGTCGAGGCGGCTGTGTTTGTCAATAATAACGGATATTTTCCTGACGAAACGGGCTTAGCGCCCAGTTGGGACAGAGTGCGCTCGAGCGCCTCTTCCAACACCGCCTCCCACTCAAGCTGTGACGGATCTACTTTGATGTCGTAACTTGAGCCGGACACCATGCCGTTTTCGTCTTTTGCGATCGGAGAGCCATGGATTGCGCAGTACCCTCCGGCGTCCTCGAGTGTAAATCCGTGCCCGCTCAGGAGCATCCTTTGTCTTCGCACTTGGGAAAAAGCCGCTCCATACGCACTTTCAATTCGTGAATCGGCAGCGTAAAAACCCCTCTCCAATCCGACTAGTTTTTCCGCATATATATCCGGATCAACCGCTTCGGGCAGATGGTAAGCCACCTCCGGATAATACTCGGCCCCGGCAAAGAAATACTCCTCTTCTTCGCTGAGCTCCATGCTCTCTTTTACTTCTTCAATCAATTCAAAAAGATGCTCTTCTTCCAGAGACTCACTGTAAGCCATGCCGGTCTTTCCCTCCGATTTTGCTCGCAGAGACACACCCCCTGTAGAGGCGATGGAAAATTCTTCCGTCTCCCCTTCATAGACCCGTAAACTCGTCGATTCACTCGACAGATAGAACACTTCCGCTTCATCAAAGCACGCACATGCTTTTTCAAGGAGTTTTTCGAGACGTTCCTTCATTGCCTGCCTCCTACCGTAAGCTCACTGACTCGCACTTGAGGTTGTCCGAGCGAAGCGGGAACCATGCCGCTTCCGGCACCGCACATACCCTGACCGAGTTTGAGATCGCTGCTGACCGCATCGATTTTTTCCAGCACTTCCGCTCCTTTTCCGATGAGAGAAGCCCCTCGAAGCGGAGTGGTGATTTTTCCTTCCTCGATCAGATAGCCCTCCGCCACCTGAAAATTGAAATCGCCCGAGACAGGATTGACGCTCCCTCCCCCCAGTGTTTTCGCATAGAGACCGTACTCAATCCCTTCTATCATGTCTTCAAAAGAATCCTGCCCGGCAGCGATGAATGTATTGTTCATGCGCGAAGTGGGAGCATATCGATAGGACTCTCTTCTTGCACTCCCTGTCGACTCCGCGCCCATCCTCCTGGCATGCAGGCGGTCAATGAGATAGCTCTTAAGCACTCCCCCTTCAATGAGGAGGTTGTTTCTTGTCGGCGTTCCCTCATCGTCTATGCGCGTCGTCCCCCATTCTCCGGGGATTGTCGCATCATCATAGGCATATACCTTTTCAGAGGCAATCTTTTCACCTAATTTACCCGCAAATTCGCTATTGCCCTTGCTGATAAACGCCGCTTCCAATGAATGGCCGCATGCCTCATGAAAGAGGACGCCGCCAAATCCATTGTCCAAAATGACGGGCATTCTACCTGAGGGGGCATACTGAGCTCTCGCTCCAAGCACAGCGATGCGCGACGCCTCCGCTGCCATCTCTAAGGGATTGTAATGCTCATAAAACTCCAAGCCCATCGATGCTCCGTTTGAGGCAAATCCGGTGTGAAGCTCGCCTTGACCTTGAGCAATGGCGTGGACTCCGAAGCGCGTTCGGATTCTTCGATCTTGCGCCCACAATCCGTCGCTGTTGGCAATCAACACCTCCTGATCTGTGTCCAAGTGAAAGAGCGTGACTTGCGAGACTAGTTCAGAGTGTCTTCTGGCCACCTCATCCGCCTCTCGAAGGAATTGAGCTTTTTCACTCAAACTCCATGCATCAGGGAGAACCTTCACCTCATAATACGGCTTCAGCTCTTGAGGCATAAAAGGCGGCTGTATAAAATCTTTGTCCCCTCCCAATGCCAATGCGGCGCGTCGGGCAAGATCGCGCAGCCCCGTTTCCGTTAACTCTGAGGTATATACGTAGATCGTATTGAGTCCGTCATACAGTCGAAGACCGACTCCCCGCTCTCTTCCTCGAATGGCGGAGTGAATCTTCGAATCCTCCATAGTAATATTTGTCACTCGCCGATTTTCATAAAATACTTCTACAAAATCAGCTTTGCTGCGCATGGCTTCCTCTAGAAGAAAGCGTACGATTCTCTCGTCGAGCATTTCTGCTCCTTTCTTTCATGATATACTTAAAAAATGAATAAAAAGTTAGGTATCCTCTACATGATTGTCGCTTCCGCCTCCTTCTCCGTCATGAATCTCTTCGTCAAGATGAGCGGAAGTAAGCTGCCTTTGTTTGAACAGATCTTGAGCCGTAATCTCTTTGTCGCTGTTCTCTCTTTTTTCCTGCTCAAACGAGCCGGTCTATCTTTTTTACCCGAAAAAGAGAATATCAAAGACCTTTTCCTGCGCTGTCTGTTCGGCTTTATCGCGATGGTCGCCGTTTTTTACGCAAACCGCAACATGCTCCTTACCGATGCGCAGATCTTGCAAAAACTCAGTCCTTTTCTGGTGGCTTTTTTTGCCTGGGTGTTGAGCAAGGAGGGCGTGAGTCGCCGCACGGTTTTAGGCATGGCCCTCGCCTTTTTAGGGGCGATTTTCGTCATCGGACCTTCGGGGAAATTTGCAAATCCCGCCACAATAGCCGGTCTCGCCTCCGCCGTCTTTTCCGCTCTCGCCTACTCCTACATCCACAAACTCACCGGCAAGGAACCGGGACTTCGCATCATCTTTCTCTTTTCCGTCTTCTGCTTCTTGGCCGCTATCCCCTTGTCTATCCCGAGTTTTGTCATCCCGACAAGTCAAGATGCGGGCTTTCTTTTTGGCATCGGCCTGCTCGGCGCAATTGGACAGTATTTCGTGACAAATGCTTATCAAATGGCTCCGGCGGCCGAAGTCGCTATCTTTGATTATACAGGACTGCTCATCTCCGCAATTCTCGGCTTTGTCTTTTTGTCCGAATTTCCGACATGGAC
>JAAYOV010000049.1 GCA_012520095.1 Tissierellia bacterium
TCAATGGATATGAGTAGAGGGCTTTCGCCACCGTTATCGGCCAATATACCGATCCTAAGACTCTTTAGGTGTTCCAGTAAGACTTGCTTGAATGCGCTTGCTTGGGAACTACGCTCATTTATCTTGAGTACGACAGGATGATCGAGGTTCTTTTGACCTAGATTTATGATGGCAGAGATAGCATACGGGTTTATCATGATTTAATTGCCCCTCCGGACATACCAATGATGAAATACTTTTGGAAGAAGGAAAATAGAATAAATACGGGCAAAACCGCAATAAGCGCAGCTGTACCTAAAAGACTCCAGTCCACATCACCCTGTTCTCCAATGAATCGATAAAGCTCAACCGTATAGGGACGGACAGTACTCGTCATGGTCAAAGCAACCATATACTCATTCCATGCTTTAAAGAAAGCGAATATCGCCGAAGCTGATAACCCGGGTGCAGCAATGGGAAGCGCAATTCTGTAAAGTGTTGCAAGACGGGATAATCCATCGATTTGTGCAGCTTCTTCAATTGAATATGGGATGGTATCAAAATACCCTTTTAGCAACCATGTGTTCATTGGCGCTGTTTGAGTAGCATAAATCAACATCAATCCCAAGTGAGTGTTATACAGACCGTATTGTGAGAAGGTTTGATATAAAGGGATGAGCGTAGCCAAGATAGGGACCATCTGGAACAACAGAATTGTCGTCATCACAATTTGTTTCCCTTTGAAGCGAACTCGGGACAATCCATATCCGGCAAACATTGCAACCAGCAAACTGATGAGCATTGCTCCGGATCCGATGATGAAACTGTGACCGTATGAATAAAAATTAAAACGGCTTGCAGTAAACAGATTCTTAAAGTTCTGAAGTGTCGGGTTCTTCGGAAAAAGAGTTGGCGGATAGCCAATCGCTTCAGAACTCGGTTTGAAAGTTGAACTCAAAAGCCAATACAGGGGACCAATAGTAAAAATGATCCATATCAAAATAATTGCGTATGTAATAACTCGGAGGAGCAAGGAGCGTTTGGATCTCATCCGTCACCTCCTGCGGATTGGTTCTTGTTCATACGCATATAAAATATAGTCAAAATCAAATTCATCAGCAAAATAATAGTTGCGATCGCTGAACCCTCTCCAAGTCTGCCAAACCCGAAAGCTCTGTGATACATTTGAACGGATATTACTTCTGTCTTGAACATGGGGCCTCCGTTTGTCATTGCAAAAATCAAATCAAATGAGTTGATTGTCGCCATGCTCGTAAGAATGAGGTTCAAAACAAGAAATTGCCGTACCAAAGGAATGATGATCAAAGTTAACCTCTGAAATCCATTTGCTCCATCGACCAAGGCGGCTTCCATCACTTCATCACTGATCGAATGCAGACCGGAGGTCTGGATGATGAAACTGAACGCCATGCCGTGCCAGATATTGGCAACAACAAGACAGCCCATCACCAAACGCTCATCATTCAGCCATGTAGGTGGATTGACGACCCCCATACGCATCAAAAGATAGTTCAGAACCCCTAAACGAGGCTCATACATGAAACGCCAAGAAATTGCGATGATGATACCGCTGACGACCCAAGGTAAAATGATGATCGCCCGTATTGCTTCTCTTCCTTTCACAAACTTCTGTTGAACGAGAATCGCAAGCAAAAATCCAAATCCAATTTGTCCGGCTACTGAGCCAACGACGTAATACACCGTAGCAGGTAGGATTTGAGAAAAAAAGCTTGGATTCACTCTTGTGAACAAGAGTCGATAGTTTTTCCATCCGGCAAATACTTTGCGATTCATTGAAGCTAAACGGATATCAAAAAAACTGAAATATATTGTTTTAAAAAGGGGATAGAGAGAAAAAAGGAACAATAATATAAGGACCGGAGCTACAAACAAGTATCCTCTAATTGTTTCTTTTTGGTTTTTATTGAGATTCATATACGGTTTCTTTTTCTTACATAGCCTCCCTCCCCCAATGGGAGAGGGAGTAAATCGTATGATTGCACTTTATTCGGAAAGGATCATATCAACATTCCTAGCTGCAAGATCAAGTGCCTCTTTTACATCCATTCGACCTAAAATCAAAGCCTG
Source organism: Tissierellia bacterium (assembly GCA_012520095.1). Taxonomy (GTDB): domain Bacteria; phylum Bacillota; class Clostridia; order Peptostreptococcales; family Acidaminobacteraceae; genus DUVM01. The sequence goes on from JAAYOV010000049.1 coordinate 2,089, forward strand.
CATCACGTTTTGTACCTCAGCGGAGATTTCAGTCCACTCAGGAATTGAGGGACGGAAGAATGCAGATGGAAGGGCATCAAGAATTACTGAGAAGAAGGGGTCAACCTCCACATAATCAGCACCGCGGGCCATCAGGGATTTGAAGGTTGGAACATATCCTCTCGCTGCAGTATATTTAAACTGGTTTTCCGCTCCTGCTGCGATCGTAATCAATTCCCATGCCAAATCTTGATGCTTCGATCCGGTCGGAATAGTCAGCAAATAGCCGCCACTCATCGTAGCGGGAACTCCACCCGGAGCATGAGGAATCGGAGCAAGGCCAAATCGTTTCTTGTACTCTTCGGGGGTTATTCCGGGAATCAAGTCTCGGGCCAAACCGTACGCTTTGGTCATTGAGGCCATCGCAAACTTACCTTGAAAAACACCATTATCGATATCACTCGCCTTTCCGCTTACAATCGATGTCGGTGTTGCTCCTGCTTTAATCAAATCAATCAAAGCACTCATTGCTTCAACACCCTCCGGGGAATTGAATGCCGCTTTTTTGTTGTCATCCGTTAAAATCTGACCACCATTGCTGTACAAGTTTGCATAGAACTTCATTACACTCTCGTCTTCAAGAGTTCCCGGAAATCCGAATCCATAGTAGTGCGGGGCGTTGGTAGCCTGAATCGCCATGCGATGCAATTCATTCCAGTCTTTTGGGGGCTTTTCAGGATCAAGTCCTGCAGCTCGGAACAAATCCTTATTCCAGACTAGAACTCGGACGTCCGTATTGAGCCATGTGCCGTAGACCTTGCCATTCCAGTATGTGGCGTCTTTATACGCCTCGACTACATCATCCCATTCATCCCATTTGGCTACCCGATCTGTTACATCGACCAGCAAGCCGTTGTCAACAAATTCGCCAAGCCAGATGATATCAGTCATCATGACATCAGGTGGGGAACCTCCGGCAGCGCTTGTCAAGAATTTTGTCCGCATGTCCGCCCATCCAAATCCTTCTTCAATAAAGGTAAAATTGATGTCGGGATGCCGTCTCTGCAATTCTGCCTTTGCATATACCCATGGTGCATCTTGAGCGAATGTATACGCTCGCGCATAGATCGTAAGCGTAACCTCCTTCGGTTTGCCAACATCTTCTTTAGCACCAACTGCGAAAATGGATGTGCCAAGCAATGCTGCAACCGCAATCAAAAGAATTACTTTCTTAAGATTCATACTAACCTCCTACGTATAAATAATCTTAAAAGTATTTCAGCTTTTTCCTGTGGTTCTTCCAGAAATGCAAGGGTGACTATTTAGTTATGTCTTTGAACATCATAAAAAGCTTGCCCTTTCATACCTCCTAGTTTGTTAAATGTATGTAAAGTTTTGCTAATAATGTTAAATCTATGTTAAATGTAACCGATTTCATTTGAATGTCAATCATAAATATCCATTTGTTAATAAAAAGATTGCACCAAGAAAATAGTCTATATCTTCAAGAGCGTACCTTTCATGTTTTGCAACCTGTAAATACTTGAACGCTGGATTTGTGCAAATCTCTCCACAACTTTGCTGTTTCATCGCCTTGTTTAGGGGTAATTCATGACCTAAAATTGAATTAGATTCACTTCGCAATACAATGAAAAGGAGAAAA
>JAAYOV010000050.1 GCA_012520095.1 Tissierellia bacterium
AGCACATTCGCACGTTCAAGAAAAAACGGCGCTCTGTCTTCGGCGCCGTCTCCTTCTTTCCCGGCTCGCCGGCCTCTATGAAAGCAAGTCCTCCACTTTCATCTCCGGCGCAATGGGGCATCGGTACAGATGATCCTTCGTACTCTCTTCAAACTCTGTTTTTGCCTTTTCAAGAACTTGCGGATTGAGGAGAAGTTTTTCTACAAATCGCACGATGGAGCGAGTGGCATAAAGCATTCCCTTTTGCCCGATGGTATGACCCGATGTCGCGGTGATATGCCAGCTGTGACCTGTCGACAAACTATTGTGTGAAGCGCTCATAAACATGACCAGCGGCACGATATAGGAGACATCTCCTACATCCGTCGATCCTCCGACGGGACTTCGAACAACGCCTTGCACGCCGGTGATAATGCTTTCATAGTCTTCTTGCTTGGACGCCTTCTCATAGGAAGCGCTCGTGCGATTGAGCGCCTCGGCAAATTCCAATTCTTCTTGTGTATATACAGGGGGCTGCGCTTCTTCCATCGCCTCGTTCATAAGATGAACAAGGGTCTCGTTGACAAGGACTTCATAGCATCCTCCCCGGCTCCTGAGTTCATAATCGGTTTCTGTCATGACCGAGGCGCCTTCGGCGCACTTTTTGACTCTTTCAAACGTTTCCAGAAGATGCGTGCGATTGTTCGCCCTCGTAAAATACAAGACACTCGCTTTATCCGGAACGATGTTGGGCGCTCCGCCTCCTCCTGTGATCTGATAGTGAATGCGAACATCCGCTGTGACATGCTCGCGCAGATAATTGGCGCCGATATCCATAATTTCCACTGCATCCAGCGCGCTTCTTCCGTTATAAGGATCCGCTGCGGCGTGGGCGGTCTTACCCCTGAAGTGAAACTCGCCCGCCTCAAGAGCTGTCATCGTCGTACCGAGAACGGTGTTTTCTTTTCCCGGATGCCAGGAGACGGCTACATCAAGCTCTCGAAACGCCCCTTCCCTTGCCATAAAACCTTTGCCCACCAGGATCTCTTCGGCCGGACAGCCATAAAAAACAATCGTATATTCGTCTTCGGATTCCATGGCTTCTTTGAGAGCAAGCGCAGCCGCAAGGCACGCGCCCGCCATCAAATTGTGGCCACAGCCATGACCCGGCGCGTCTTCCTCTGCCGGTTCTTTTTGAGTCGACACCTTTTGACTGAGTCCGGGGAGCGCGTCATACTCGGCGAGAAGTCCGATCACGGGGAAGCCGGTTCCATACACCGCCCGAAACGCGGTGGGAATGGCTTCGTATCTTTCTATTGTAAAACCTTCTTCTTCCAACAGACGCATCAGCAGTTTTGAGGAGCCGGCCTCACAAAACGCCGTCTCCGCCATGTTCCAGATCTGCTTAGAAACATCGCCTATTTCTTCTGCGTTTTTCTTTATCCAATCATTTGCGCGCTTTGCATCCATTTTTTCCTCCCGCAACAGGGCAATATTACAGTCGGCTTCTCCTTTTTTCGGGATACATCTTAAAATACCGCTCTCCCCAAATCTCCATCAGCAGCTTCCTTGCCGCAAAAGAGGAGAGCAGGGAGTCATCCAGTTTTGGCGCAACTTCCACGATGTCAAATCCGATCAAAGGCAGACGGCGGCTGATGCCGCTGACAAGATCCAACGCCTCACGAGAAGAGATGCCGCCAAACTGCGGTGTGCCGGTTCCCGGTGCATACGCGGGATCGAGCGCATCGATGTCAAAAGTCAAGTATATGTGCTTTTTATCTTTAAAATGCTCGCATACGGCATCGACGACGGCCTGAGCTCCCATGCGGCTAAACGCCTTGGCACTGATAACGTGGACAGGATTATGCTTCATGAACTCCAACTCATCCGTCTCCACGGAGCGAATGGCCAAAAAGCAAATATTGTCGCTTCCTCCCACCCATTCGAGCTCACTTCCTCTCCTTGCCGGGCAGCCGTGGGACAGGGGATTGCCGCCCAAGCTGTCGCACAAATCAAAGTGCGCATCGACGTGGATGATGCCGAACTCCTCTCCGAGGCTTCGATTGATGCCTCTTAGAACGGGAATCGTCGTTGAATGATCTCCCCCGAGCATCATAAAGAAAATGTTCTTGTCGACCAATTCAGCTACCTTGTCTTCCACCTTCGCAAAGAGATCTTCCTGCGTCGCTGCGTAGAAGTCCCCGATATCTTTGATTTTCAGATCTTCAAACACTTCAAACTCTTCATTGGTCGGTGTCACATGAAAACTGAGGTCGCGAATCGAGCGCGGCCCGTCTTTTGTCCCTTCACGAAATGACACAGCCCCGTCATAGGGAATTCCGAAGACGACGATGTCGGCATCTTCTTCTTTTCTCTTCGGATCGTGAAGGCCCGCCCACAGATCTTTTTGCAAGATCATTTCTTCTGTAAAACGCATGTTTGCTCCTTTTCTCTTGTGCATCCTGTTGCGGCTCTTATCGCCGATCTTTTTCCGTTTTGAGTGCAAGCTTTAAAAATCGCATCCGGGGATTCAGTACAAAGTACTCCTCTTTCAAGGCAAACGCTCTTCATCTGAAGCGCTCAGATAAGCCTCCAATTGTCTTTTATCCTCCTGTATAAGTGAATAATCCCCCGCCAAAAATTCCAGGTGGTGACGGAATTCATGGCGAAGGGTATCTCTCAGGCGTTCTTTGAGTTGTTCCGGAGGCAGATGAGAAAACAGCTTCATAAAGGACCCATAATACAGCACGATCTGACGGCCGAGCTGCGTCCTTCGATATTCCCCAAGTATATAGAGATCGTCTCCCCGGCGAAGGGGATGGGGCTTTGCCTCCTCCAAAAGGACAACCCCCAAATTGAGATCTCGGAAGAATACTTCCGGCAATTCGTCCATGCACTCGCTCAAAAGTTCTCTCACTTCTTCCGGACGGATTGGAGTCATCAGACTACTTTTACCTCATATTGCTCGCGAAGACGGTTGGTGTACTCATCATACGCTTGCTGTTTCTTTTGATTGTAAAGATCGCCTGCGATCTTCTGCTTGGCCTTGTTATAAGGCTGTATGCCTTCGGGCTTAATATTGTCAACCTGGATGATATGATAGCCGAACTGCGTCTTGACGGGCTCGGAAATTTCTCCCAGGCTCATCTCAAAGGCGACCTCTTCAAACTCGGGAACCATCCTCCCTCGCTCAAACAACCCCAGAGCGCCTCCGACCTCTTTTGAAGGACAGTTCGAGAGCTCCATCGCCAAATCATTAAATGATTCTCCCGCATCAAGGCGAGCTTTGACGGAACGGGCAAGCTCTTCGGTGTCGACAAGAATGTGGCTGGCGGCTACCTGATGAGGTTCCCGAAACTCTTCTCTATGCTCCTCATAATAAGAGCGCACTTCTTCTTCAGTGGGCACCGTGTCGGCCAGCGCCTGCTGCACGGCAAATCCGCGAAGAAGCTGGCGCCTCATCCGCTCCATTTCTTCTTTAAAAAAATCGCTCTCTTCAATATTGCTGTTTAGGGCATCGAGGAGAAAGAGCTCCTGATTGATCGCCTCCTCAAGGACGATTTCCTCTCCCGCCTGCGTGAGCTGTCTGAGATAATCTGCCGGCAAAGTGGAAAGGAACTCCTCCACCTGTGTCATCGTAAAAGGTTTTCCGGAAATCGTCGCAACGATTTTTTTTTGATCCATAACGCATCCTCTCTTTAGTGTTTTCTTCCTTATACCCCCGAGACCGCCTCCCTATCGCGGCGGCTTCGGCTGACGATCCCCAAGTACGCCATAAACAGATAATAAACTAAGATCATCTGAATATTGAACATCGCCTGCACAAGATAGCCGATGATGGCGGCAAGCAAAAACGCGTGATGGGGCGATTCGAGTCTTCCTCTGAACCCCTTTATAAATACCGCTGTCAGAAATCCGATATACGCGGCAAGGGACGGTATGCCGCTGCTGACGGCAATATTGAGAAATTCATTATGCGCTTTGTCCCAGTTTCGAAATTTCCCATAATCCGCCACAATCTCATCATAGTAGGCGCGGCTCATCGCATAGGATAGATTCTCCACACCATATCCCAATAATGGCCTCTTTCGGATGAGACCTACGACCTTTTTCCATACATAGACCCGGTTGCTGCCGGCAAAATCGGCATCGTCATCTCCACTGAGCACATCTATCCCGTCGGTAAAGATGGAAAACAGCCTCTGCTCGAAGTCATACGTCGCCGTAAAGAGGAAAAACACCATCAGGACGATGGACAGGAGGCTTAAAGCAGCCCATCTTCTATAAAAGCCCGATGTCGTTTTGAGTTTCTCTCTGCTCAAGAAGAAATAGGCAATGTAGGCAAAAAAGCCTCCGATCCAACTCCCCCTTGTTCTCGTCGCTAGAAGAGCCAAAAAGAGCAGCGAGTAGACGAGGATTCCCCACCACTTCTTTTTCTCGACGACATAATACAGGGCGGCAGGAATCGTGAGCACGAGAAAAGTTCCAAGAAAATTCGGATTTCCCATCAGTGAAAACGCCATCCCTTTCCACGACGAAGCGTAGAGGCGCAAAAACGGCGGATCGATCTGATAGGACTGCAACAGCGCGAGCACGGAAATGAGCGCCGAACTGACACAAAGTCCTTTAATGACCTTGTCTCCATCCACCCTTGCCCTTCTGGCCAGAAAATAGATCGCTATGTAGTTGAAAAACATCAAGACGCCGTCGCGTCTGGCCTTGCTCCCTAAAAAAGCGGCCGTTTTATCATACGCGACAAAAATCGATGCCATCAGAAAAAGCAAATATAAGACCAGAAAGCGATTTTCAGCCGCCTTCCTCTCCTCTTCAGGTATGTGAAAATGGTGAATGATCCACAACATCAGCGCAAGAACCCCGATGGCATACAATCCGATCTGCTTCGAGAGCATAAGATGAAAGGATCTTCCCACCGGAAAACTTGCCAGCGGCAAAAAGACGACACTTGCCACATGAAGCGCATTCGTCAGTTTTTGTTTCATTGTCTCCCCTATATTTGGATATTGTATTCCAATTTATGCTCTCAAGCAAATATCGGCTCATCTCACACCACTTGACGATCATCCTTCTGAGCATGTATATTGTTGACAAGAATCGATGAACCGACAGGCGGTGCCAAAGAGCGTGTTTCAGAGACTTTTCTGTGTGCTGAAAGGAAAAGACATGGCCGGCGCCATTGGAATCGGGGAGATCATTCGCTCACAGAGCGTTACCAAAAGAGTACAAAATGTAGGTGGTACCGTGCATCAGCACCCTATGGGTGCTTTTTGTTTGAAAGGAATCAACCATGAAAAAACAGAGAATCTTCAGCGGCATTCAACCCTCAGGGAATCTGACCCTGGGCAACTACCTCGGAGCGCTTCGAAATTGGGTTGCCCTGCAGGAAGAGTATGAATGCATTTACTCCATCGTCGATATGCATGCCATTACGGTGCGCCAAAATCCGCAGGAGCTTCGCGAAAGAAGCCTTCTTACGATGGCGCTGTATCTGGCTGCCGGACTCGATCCGCAAGAAAATATCGTCTTCATTCAGAGCCATGTGCCGGAGCATGCCCAACTCGGTTGGATCTTGGGCTGCAATTCATACATGGGAGAGCTCTCCCGCATGACGCAGTACAAGGACAAATCATCGCGCATGGGCGACAGCATCCCCACAGGTCTCTTTAATTATCCTGTGCTGATGGCTGCAGATATTCTGCTGTACAACGCTCATCTTGTGCCGGTGGGAGAGGATCAGACCCAGCATCTGGAATTGACCCGCGATATTGCCGTTCGCTTCAACAACGCTTATGGCGAGACTTTCGTCATTCCCAAAGGCTACTTCAATCCGTTTGGCGCCCGCATCTATGACCTGCAGACGCCGGAAAAAATCATGTCCAAGTCTTCGCAGAATCAGCAGGGAATTCTCTTTCTGCTCGACGATGAAAAGACACTGAAGAGAAAAATTTCTCGCTCCGTCACCGATTCTCTGGGCACAATCAGCTATAATGATCATCAACCGGGGGTGAAAAACCTCCTCAATATATTTGCGCTTCTGCGCGAACTGTCCATAGAAGAATCACTGGCTTATTTTGAAGGGAAAGGGTATAAACAACTCAAAGACGGCGTCACCGAAGCCGTGCTCGACTCTCTTCTTCCTCTGCAGAAAAAAGTGAATGAACTGATGGACAATCGCAGCTATCTGGAAGATCTGATGCTGCACGGCGCACAAAGAGCCCGGGCATTGGCAAAAGTCACTCTCGCCGACGTAGAAGAAAAAATAGGATTTATTCCAAGGAGGACAGATGAATATCGCGATTAAAGACGGTCAGCTCCTTACCTTTGATGAAACCATGGCAAACCGCCACGGACTGATCGCCGGTGCCACTGGAACCGGCAAAACCATCACGATGAAACTCCTGGCGGAAGAATTTTCCAAACAGGGCGTCCCTGTATTTATCACCGATATCAAAGGCGAACTCTCCGGCTTTGCCGAGCCCGGCACCCTTTCGCCCAAACTCCAAGATCGCCTGGAGAAGCTCGGAGCGCCCGTTCCCGAGTTTCGCGCTTTTCCCGTTCAGTTCTGGGATCTATTGAAAAAAAACGGAACCCCCCTGCGCACAACTATCACGGAGATGGGTCCGCTTCTTATGAGCCGTCTGCTGGGACTCAATGATACACAGACAGGCGTCCTCTATGCGGTCTTCAAGATCGCCGACGAAAACGGCCTGGCGCTTCTTGACTTCAAGGACCTGTCGGAAATGCTCAAATTTGTCTATGAAAACAGCAGTGAACTCTCCGCTCTCTATGGCAATATATCCAAGCAAAGCGTGGGGGCCATTCAAAGAAGCCTTCTCGTGCTGGAGCAGCAAGGAGCAAAAGAATTCTTCCAGGAGCCCGCTCTGGTCATCACCGACTTCCTTCGCACGGATGCGCAAGGATATGGAATCATCAATGTCCTCGATGTTTCCTACATCTATCACAGCCCGGATCTCTACAGCGCATTTATCCTCTATCTCTTGAGCGAGCTGTTTGAACAGCTGCCGGAAGTAGGCGATTTGCCGCTGCCCAAGATCGTATTCTTCTTTGAAGAGGCGCATCTTCTCTTCAAAAACGCCTCCAAGACTCTTCTTGAAAAAGTAGAACAAGTCGTCAAGCTCATCCGCTCAAAAGGAGTCGGCGTTTTCTTTGTCACACAAAATCCCAAAGATATCCCCGATTCGGTCCTTGCTCAACTCGGCAACCGCATCCAGCACGCCATGCGCGCCTTTACCCCCGCCGAGCAGCGCATCGTCCGCTCCCTCGCCGATTCCTTCAGAGGAAATGAGGGCATGAATGTCGCTGAGGAGATGATGGCGCTTCAGATCGGAGAGGCTCTCATCAGCACGCTCGACGCAAAAGGAATGCCCACGCCTGTGGAAAAAGCGTTCATTTTGGCTCCGGCAAGCAGTATGGACCCGATGGATCCGCAAAGAGTCCAAGAACTCATTTCCGACTCCTTCCTCCATAGAAAATATGCGCAGACTTTCGATTCGGAAAGCGCCTATGAGATTTTGACGAAGCGAGCGGAAGCGTCGGCAAAGGAAAAACAACAAAGCCAAGAAACAGACGCAAAAGCAACGTCTGAAGATAAAAAAGGCAGCGTCCTTTTCGACTCTATTTTCGGTGGGCCATCGCGCTCTCGCGAGTCCGCCGTCGAGCGCATGATTAAAAACACGGCAGGTTCTATAGGAACCCAGGTCGGAAGAGCGATTACTCGCGGCCTGTTTGGCAGCCTCTTGAAAAAATAAACGCCTTAGGAAAAGAAAAAAAGGTGGTTCAGCTTAAAAGCCGAACCGCCTTTTTTAGTGGTGCCATTCATATGCCTTTCTCATACCGGTGCTGCTTTATTTCGTACATTTCAGCACATGGTATCCCGCCGAGCGCTCCAGTGTCTGTACTTCTTTAAACAAGGTCAAAAGATATTTCTTTGCGCTCCCCAGGCCCTGTTTCTTCTGTATCACAATATACAGACTCCCCCCGGGAAGAAGATGTTCATGCGATTCTTTGAAAAGTCTGTGCACGACTTCCTTTCCCGCTCTGATAGGAGGATTCAAGAAAATCGTTTGATACTGTCTGTCGTTTTGCGCAAAGCCGTCCGAATAAAAGACCTCGGCTTCCACTCGATATCTGTTTGCGTTTTTTTTGGCCAATTCAAGAGCCCTTTTGTTGACATCCGTCATGTCGACAGAGATACCCTTTATGCTACCGGCAATGACGCCTACAGCACCGTAACCGCAGCCTAAATCCAAAAAAGGTTCTGCGATTTCATCAACGGCGGCGTTTAAAAGCGTCTGCGTTCCATAGTCCAGCCTGCCTTTTGAAAACACGCCCCGGTCCGTAAGAAAAATATAGGACCTGTCCCGAAAGCCAATCTCCACTTCAGTCGGTTGCGAGGGAGTTTGCTGCTCCTGTGAATAATAATGCGGCATCTATTTCTCCTTCAGTCGGCCAAGTCGAATGAGCCAAGCGTCTTTGAGAAGTTGATGAAGAGAGAGTTCCAGCCTCTGTCCCCATGATGAGACGACGAGAGTGTCGCCCTGTATTGCGGTGATGAGTACATAGTGATTATTATACGGACTTTTTTTTGGCAGGCCGATGGCAAAAAGGAGGACAGGATCTTCTCTTCGCAGCGATCGTCTGATAAAAAACGGTATCGACCGCCTCATTCCCTTGAATATTTCGACTTCACAGGCGATATCGAACAACTTGAGAAATCGTTGAATTCGCTCAAAAGTTGTCTTAAAAAAAGGAAGTCCGAAACTATTTATGGGCGAAAGCGGATTCCACAGGTGAAGAGGTTTCAAATATTTGTACATCTCTTCGGCGATCAACATATATTCTTCTCTTGTCGGAGCGCTACCCGAGCGATGGCGATAGACATAAAAGAGATTTGCAGCGGCAATGACGCCGCATCCGTCTCCTCTTTGAACCTTCTCTTCAAACCACGCCTGATTGCCTCCATATGTTTTTGCGTCTACACGGGGGATTCTTTGTTCGACTGTGGACAAACCTACCTCCCTGTGGATAAATCCCGCGATGCGAAAAGGGCTATATTCCGCCATTTTGCAAAGTTATCCACATTATCAATAGTTTATCCACATGTCTTTTGTGGAAGAAAGGGGTAAATTCGCCCGGGCATTGAGCGAAAGTGGAGAACATTTTCCCTGCTTCCATGAATAATATCCGGCGGCGGCGATCATCGCTCCATTGTCCGTGCAAATTGAAAGCGGAGGATAGAGCACCTCTGCGGGGATCTCTTTTAAAAGCTCGCGAAGCCTTTGATTGGCAGCCACCCCGCCGGCGATGACGATGCGGTTTTCTCCCGTCTTTGCAAGCGCTCTCCGGATCTTCTCCGTCACGATCGCAAAAACCGTCTCTTGGAAAGAGGATGCAAGATGAGCTCTTTGTGTATTCATGTCGATTTTCTCACTCACCATTTTTACAGCGCTTTTTATCCCTGAAAACGAAAAATCCAATGAGTCCTCTTCTAAAAGCGTCATCGGCAATTCGATGAGCGGCTCTCCCTCCAGAGCCAGTTTCTCCACATGCGGACCACCCGGATAGGGAAGATCGAGGGTGCGGGCTACCTTATCGAACGCTTCTCCTAAGGCGTCGTCTCTTGTCGCCCCGAGAAGCTCATAATCGCCAAATGCCCGTACATTATAAAAATGACTGTGTCCGCCCGAGAGGATCAGGGCAAGAAAAGGAGGCTCCAGATCTCGAAAACTGAGATAGTTTGCCGCAATATGACCATCGAGATGGTGGACGCCTATAAGGGGAACGCCCAATCCGTAGCTCAAGGCTTTGGCAAAACTCACACCTACAATCAACGGTCCAACGAGACCCGGACCGCAAGTGACGGCAACAGCATCAATCTGCTCCTTTTTTACTCCTGCCTGATGGAAGGCGGCTTCGACGACAGGCACGATCTTTTCGACGTGATTTCTCGATGCCAGTTCCGGTACGACACCTCCAAAAGGCATGTGAAGGGGAATCTGCGTATAGATGACATTTGAGAGTATCTCACGGCCGTCTTTTACGATGGCGGCAGCTGTCTCGTCACAGCTCGTCTCAATCCCCAATATCAGCATCTTCTTTTTCCTTTCTCCTTCGCACCGCTTCCACTTCTCGCAGATAGACAGGATAGAGATCCCTTTCATACTTGCCTTCTAAGAAGGCTCGAATCGCTCCTTTGGCATTGCCCTGTGTATCGTTGATCGTCACCTCCTGAAGAAGTGCCGCTCTTGCCATCTCGTAGAAGTGGTCGATCGATTCGCCGATCAAAGCAACCGGTGCATCCGTACCACTTAGCAGTTCCAGAAAATGCACAAACGGTGCATTGACCTCTTCATGCTGCAAGGCACCGTAGCAAGCTCCATAGACCCTCTCCCGCCTGGCATCGATGATCGGAAGACGCACGCCTTCAAATCCGTCGAGATAGCTTCTGGCCTGAAGAGAACTGACGGAGTATACCTTGAGTTTTCCTGAAAATTGCAGTCCGAGCGCGGTGGAGACGCCGATGCGCACCCCGGTAAAACTTCCCGGTCCGCGCGATACGACGAGCGTGTCAACGGAGCCCTCCGCCTCATCAAAGGCTCTTTTCATCATCGGCATCAAAACACTCGAGTGGCCTGTCGGATTTCTCTGCTCCCACTCGACAAAATTCTTCCCGTCCCAAAGCGCCACGGAACAGACGGAGGTCGATGTGTCTATTCCTAAAATCATCCCTGTCTCCTAAATATTCGATGTCCCTGTTCGTCGACTTTTATCTCCAGATACACCGCATCTAAGAGATACGCCTGCGCGATCTGAGGCCATTCGATGACGAGCTTGGCACCTTTGTGAAAATACTCTTCAAATCCCATGGCTGCAAGCTCTTCTTCATCTTCTATGCGATAGAGATCGCAATGATAAAGAGGCCCCTGCGGGGTGTCGTACTCGCGTACCAGGCTGAAAGTCGGGGAGAGGACGTCGTCTTCGACGCCGAGCGCTTTTGCATAATACTGAGCAAACGTCGTCTTGCCCGACCCCATTTCTCCAAGGAGCGCGAGGACGGGAATGTTTTCTTCCGCATACATCTGTGCAATTTTCTTTGTGTCTTCCAATGTCTTTGCGAGCATAATTCTCCTAAAAAATGTGATAAATCAACAATAAAACGACGATGTGGAGCGGGTAAAACAGATACGGAGTGAATCGATTCATAAAAGGCCTGCCCGGTCTCCTCTGGCTTGCGTATATGAAAGGAAGCGCCAGTATACTCAGCGACTGCCGAAACACCCCGCTCATCGAAAGAAAACGGCCGTAGCGTCTCAGGGTACGGATGTTTTCCTCTATCATACCAAGGCTTTCAAGGTAGTTGACTCCCGTACTGCGATTCAACGCGGCAACCGAGATATAGCCGTAAAAATAACTCAGGGCGACATAGGAGCCGATCAGCTGAGGCCATCTTCCCTCAAACACATAAAACAACACACTCATCAATATTCCATACGTACCATAGGAAAACTTCCACTGTGGATACAAATACCTGAGGGCGTCGGGTAAAAAAATGAGAAAGACGCCGATCCATCCATAGAGGATCTTCATCGGCCAGTTTTCACTTTTTTGAGAGCGCTCCACCGCTACAAGTGCAATGAGGGTGTAGAGAAACTGCCACAGCTGATTGATCGTAAACGGATCAAATCTTGCACCGCTATGCAGCCACATATACGGAATCTGGCTGATCGCTCCGAACACGAAGAGGCGCAGCATGTACTTTCTTCTGCTTTTCGTGTGTGTAAACCCGCGGGCAATCCCATAGGCAAAGATCGGAAAGGCAAGCCTCCCGATCTTGCGCAGGATCTCCGCCTGCGGAAATAAGAGAATCCCGCAATGGTCGATAAGCATCGTCACCATCGCAAAGAGTCTCAGCCAGTCGCTTCTTCCTTTAGAATTCATCTTCCATATATACAATCTCGCCGTCGATCATGGTAAAGAGAACGCGTGAATTGATGTTCAGCGGATCTCCGTTCCAAAGGACAAGATCGGCGTCTTTTCCTTTTTTGATCGAACCGACTCGATCGTCAATTCCTAAAATCTGCGCCGGATTGATCGTAATGGCTTTGAGGGCTTCATAGTGATCCATCCCCGCGCGAACGGCATATTGGGCGCACATATTGATGTGCTGGACGGGAATCACCGGATGATCCGTCATAATTGCCACTTTCACGCCGGACTTATTGAGGACAGCTGCCGTTTCAAAGCTCTGATTTTTAAGCTCATATTTACTTCTGTCACCAAAGCTCGGCCCGACGATGCAATCGAGTTTTTCTTTGACCAATTCATCGGCAATGAGGTGACCTTCCGTCGCATGATCAAGTGTGATACGCACATCAAATTCCTTTGCGATGCGAATCGCGGTGAAGATGTCGTCAGCGCGGTGGGCGTGTGCCTTCAAGGGAATCTTCTTCTCGAGAACGGGAAGAAGCGCTTCCATATCGATATCAAAAGCTGGTGGCTCGGAGCTGTTTTTCTTCTTCTGATATTCCTTCGCCTTGTGGAGAGCTTCGCGAATCTTCGAGGCGATCGCCATGCGAGTCGAAGGACTTTTCTTCTGCGCATCATAGACTCTCTTGGGATTTTCACCGAAGGCAATCTTCATTGCCAAGGGATCTTTGATGATCATCTCGTCGATGCGCGCGCCTTTTGTTTTGATAGCGGCAAAACTTCCTCCCATGCAGTTGGCGCTTCCGGGGCCTGTCGCCACAGAGGTCACCCCTCCGTTTCGGGCCTCTTCAAATGTCTTATCCATCGGGTTGATGCCATCAATGGCGCGAAGACCCGGAGTGAGGGGATCGGTCATTTCATTTCCATCGGCTCCCTCAAATCCGATGGCATCTTCCCACATGCCCAGATGGCAGTGCGCGTCGATGAATCCGGGCAAAAGAAGATGTCCCTTTGCATCGATCACTTGATCGGCTTTCCCTTCTTTTGTCGAAAGAGATTGTATTTTACCGTCCTCGATAAGGACATTTTTAACTTCAGGCTCTTCACGGTTGCCTTCCATCGTCATGACTCTTGCATTTTTAATCAGTATGAGCATTTTTTCTTGTCTCCTTTAAGTATCTCTGAATAAACGGTTCAACAGCTCCATCCAGTACGGCGCCGACGTTTCCCGTCTCCTCTCCCGTCCGATGATCTTTAACCAAGTTGTAAGGATTGAGAACATAACTTCGTATCTGGCTTCCCCAGGCAATTTCCTTAAAATCACCCTTGAGCTCATCTATTTTTGCTCGCTCCTCTTCCATCTTCCTCTCCAGAAGCCTTCCTCGAAGGATCTTCATTGCCGTCTCGCGATTCATAATTTGACTTCGTTCATTTTGAACACTGACGACAATGCCCGTGGGAAGATGAGTGATGCGCACAGCCGAGTCGGTCACGTTGACGTGCTGGCCTCCGGCGCCGCCTGATCGATACGTATCGATCCTCAGGTCTTCTGCATTGATCTCCACACTGTCGTCTTCTTCAATCTCGGGAATCACTTCCACCGAAGCAAAAGACGTCTGCCTCTTGCCTGAAGAATTAAACGGAGAAATGCGAACGAGCCTGTGAACTCCTGCTTCCGCCTTCAAAAGGCCATAGGCATATTCTCCCTCCATCAGAATGGAAACGTGCTTGATTCCGGCTTCTTCATCTTCTAAAATATCGAGAATCTTCGTCTGAAATTCCTTTTTGTCGGCGTAGCGGAGATACATTCGCATGAGCATCATCGCCCAGTCCTGGGCATCGAGGCCTCCCGTGCCCGCTTGAATCGATAGGATACAGTTATCCTCATCGTGCTCGCCGCTTAGCAGCGTGTCGACTTCAAGCTCATCCAGCAGCTCTTCCATCTGCGTGAAGAGTTCGAGGCCCTCTTCTTCCACATCTTCTCCCATTTCTTTTAGCTCACAGCTCACTTCACAGTTATCAAGAAGTTCTTCCATCTGTGCGATCGCTTCCAAGCGGCGGAGGATGCTCTTGTGCTCCCGCTGCACTCCCGCTCCCGCTGCGGGATCATTCCAGAAATCGGGAGCCATCATCATCTCATCGAGTTCTTTTCTTCTTTCCGTCAGTCGAGCCGGGTCAAAGAGACTCCTTTATTTCGGCCCAGCGCTCTCTTTGGCGCTCGAATTGTGAACATTTTTCATTTAACAACATCTCAATTCCTCCCATGGCAATATTTATATTTCTTCCCGCTTCCGCAGGGACAAGGTTCATTCCTTCCGATTTTTCTCTCCACTTTTCTGGGTTCAGCCGGAGTCGATCTCATCTGACCTGTCGCCATCTGCTCAAACCCTCTGCGCGCAGCGGGCTCTTTACTGATGCGCACCCCGAAGAGATATTTGAGCGTCTCGCGATTGATGGACTCGATCATCTGCGTATACATGTCAAAGCCTTCTCTCTGATACGCCTGCACAGGATCGATCTGACCGATTGCCTGCAGGCCGATTCCTCTGCGGAGATTGTCCATCGCATCAATGTGATCCATCCAATGACGGTCGACCACTTGCAATAAGATGCTTCTTTCGAGCTCACGCATGATCTCTTCGCCGAACTCCGCCTCTTTCTTTTCATAGAAATCATGCGCTCGCTTAACAAGCAGAGAAGCCAGCGCTTCTTTATCTTCTTCGTCACTTTGAACAACCGGCAGATGGAGGCTTTTCAGGAAGGAAAAGAGTTCCGCTCTTTCTTGGGCGGGCTCTTCTCCCTGAAGATAGTGGTCCGTCGCCATCTCGATCTGCTCTTTCATCATTGTCATCATATGATCTTTGAGCGACGTATTTTCAAGGACGCGATTCCTCTCAGCATAAATGAACTTTCTCTGCTCATTCATCACCTGATCATACTGGAGAACATATCGTCTGGTGCCATAATGAGCACTTTCTACTCGCTTCTGAGCATTTTCGATGACTTTGTTGAGCTGAGGATGTTCAATGGGAATGCCTTCTTTCATCCCCAAATTGTGGAGCATATTTGCCACGCCTTCTTTCATGAAGATCCGCAGCAGATCGTCATCGAGAGAGAGGAAGAACTGGCTGGAGCCGGGATCTCCCTGGCGTCCGCTTCGCCCTCGGAGTTGCAGGTCGATGCGTCTGGCTTCGTGGCGCTCCGTTCCAAGAACATGAAGGCCTCCGACGGCTCGAACTTTTTGCGCTTCTTCATGAACCTCCGCCTCTATCGAAGGACGGATTTTCTCCATTTGTTTTTTGGCTTCGCGCACTTGCGGATCATCGTAATCGAAGGGGCTAAGAGCAAACCCTATAATTTCTTCGTCAAATCCGGCCTTTCGAAGTTCTTTTCGGAGCACGAACTCAACATTTCCCCCGAGCATGATATCCGTTCCTCGACCGGCCATATTTGTAGCAATCGTGACGGCGCCGTAGCGGCCGGCCTGTGCGATGATCTCCGCTTCTCTTTCATGATGTTTTGCATTTAAAACCTCATGGGGAATTCCCTTTCTCTTTAAGAGTCGGCTGAGATATTCACTGACTTCTATCGAAATGGTACCGACAAGAATCGGCTGCCCCGTCGCATGGCGAGCTGCTATCTCTTCAATGATCGCCGCCATTTTATACTCCATCTTGCCGTAGACAAGATCCGACATGTCTTCTCGAATCACTTCTTCATTGGTGGGAATGACGACGACATCCATATTGTAGATCTCGCGAAATTCTTCTTCCTCTGTCTTGGCCGTTCCCGTCATGCCGGAAAGTTTTGCATACATGCGAAAGAAGTTCTGCAGCGTGATGGTCGCAAGAGTCTGCGACTCATCGCGAATCGCAATGCCTTCTTTAGCCTCAATCGCCTGATGAAGACCGTTTGAATATCTTCGCCCCGGCATCAAGCGTCCCGTAAATTCATCGACAATCAGGACCTCGCCGTCTTTTACTACATAGTCGACATCGCGCTTCATCAAAAAGCGGGCGCGAATCGCCTGATTGATGTGATGGGAGATCTCCATGTTTTCAAGGTCCGATAGATTGTCAATCCGGAAATATTTCTCCGCCTTCGGCACGCCGGTCTCATCGGTCAACACGATCGTCTTTTCTTTTTCATCGACAATGACATCGTCGGCCAATAAAGACGAGGCGAAGCGATCGGCAACATTGTACAGGTCGGAACTCTTGCTCTGCCTGCCGGAGATAATCAGAGGCGTCCTCGCTTCATCGATGAGGATCGAGTCGACCTCGTCGACAATGGCGAAGTTCAACGGACGCTGCACTCTTCGTTCTTTATAAGCGACCATATTGTCGCGCAAATAGTCAAAGCCGAACTCATTGTTTGTTCCATAGGTGATGTCTGCTTCATACTGAGCGGCGCGCTCCTCGCCCTCAATGTCGTTTGTCAAACATCCCACGCTGAGGCCGAGAAAGGTAAAGATTCGCCCCATCCACCGACTCTGGTATTTAGCTAAATAATCATTGACGGTGACAAGATGCGCTCCCTTTCCCTCAAGAGCATTCAGATACAGAGGTAGAGTTGCCACGAGGGTCTTACCTTCTCCTGTCTTCATCTCGGCTATACGCCCTTCATGCAGGACGATCGCGCCCATGAGCTGGACAAAAAACGGGCGAAGCCCAATCGTGCGAACAGAGGCCTCCCGAACGACGGCATACGCCTCGGTGAGAATGTCGTCAAGTGTTTCTCCTTCGGCAAGTCTTTTCTTAAACTCATCCGTTTTCAAACGGAGCTGGCGATCCGTGAGCTTGGAAATTTCCGGCTCCAGATTTTCTATTGCCTGTGCCTTCTCCTCAAGAGCTTTCAGCTCTCCTTTATTTAAAAGATTCCTAAAGAACCCCAAAAAACCCATTCTTTCCTCCTGTCATACTTCTTTATTATACCGCAAAGAACTCTCCGTGACACAAGTCATGAGGCAGATGTGCTATTCGGAACTTCCTCAAAGCCAAACTCCATCCTGCAGACAAAAAATCAAAATGAGTGAGAGCTTTTCTTTCATCGGAGGGTATAACTTCATTGGTAAGGGGGCCATCATGGAGAAGAAAAATTATAACGGATTAAAAAAATTACTTCCGCTGGCTGCGCTTGTGTTTTCACTCCCGCAAGCCGTTCATCATAGAAAGCGAAAAATCTACGACAAGAAAAGAAGCCGTCTCTGCGCTACTTGCGACTCGCCGGTGGAAAAAGAAGAGCGAAGAGGAGATGTGATCGATGTCATATTGCGCTCTCCCATCGACGGCTTCGGGCTGAGTTGCACTCTCTATCCGCATGATGATGCCAGAGGGGTTGTGCAGGTGATTCACGGTATTCATGAACACAAGGGAAGATACGAGCATTTTGCCCGATTTCTTCATTCGCACGGGTTTGCCGTTGCCGTATCCGATACGAGAGGGCATGGACGCTCGGTCGGAAAACGATATCCCAGAGGATTCATGGGAGCATATCAACAGCTTCGCGATGATCAGTACACCATCACCGGGTATCTCAAAAGCATCTACCCGGACAAGCCTTTCAGCCTTTTTGCTCATTCCCTCGGCTCGCTGATCGCAAGAGCTTATATTCAAGAATATGACAGCGAAATCGACAAGCTGATCCTATGCGGCACGGTCATGTATTATCGACCGGTCGGCGCGGCTGTCTCCCTCCTTCGCTTCATCGAGTTCTATACAAATATAAGCAAGTGGCTCAGATGGGATTTTCTTTTTCCCTCTTCCGAAGAAGACATTCTCAAGAAAATTGACGAAGATCCCGACTATATGCATTCATTTCAAATTTCAGAGCTCATGACGATCTTTGAGCTTGACCGCGCCATCTGCGATACGAGATCGTACAAGCGGCAAAACCTCAACCTCTCTATTCTCAGCATATCCGGCGAACACGACTATCTTGTAACAGGCGGTAAGTGCGGAATATCCGCCACGATGAATCTCCTCTCTCAAATCGGCTACAAAAACATGATCAGCATCGTCTACCCCAACATGTTTCATGAAATTCTAAAGGATCCGGACAGAGAAGACGTCTATAAGGATATTCTCCATTTTCTTATCTCCTGATCCATCTGTTTGCAGCAAGATTCAGCCATAAACAAGTCAATAATCTTCTGTGCATACATTCATTTTTTATGAGGCTCTTCCCTCTTGCATTTGAAATCTAAATAAATGGGTAGATATGATAGACAAAACAAATAAGCTGAGGGAGGACAGTATGGCCATTCGCATAGAGAAAGATGCTCTTGAGTATGCTCGCTCAAAAGGATCCTCGCTCACCCTCGATGTGCATATGGGAAGCGGCTGAGCCGCTCGCCCAAGGCCCGTCGTGTGGACGGGGAAACCCGACTCGACAGGAGGATATGAAACAGAACAGGTGGAGG
Source organism: Tissierellia bacterium (assembly GCA_012520095.1). Classification (GTDB taxonomy): domain Bacteria; phylum Bacillota; class Clostridia; order Peptostreptococcales; family Acidaminobacteraceae; genus DUVM01. The sequence continues at coordinate 18,365 of JAAYOV010000050.1, forward strand.
ACATCACCGTCTATATCCCCGAGAGTTTTCCTTTTCCAAAGGATAAATTGAAGATTGAGTTAGTGAAAATTCTCTTCTTCAAACAATTGATCGTTGAGGGCTATTGGTAGCCCTCTTTTTTTTGGCTTCCAAAAACAAAAAAAGAGCCGAGGCTCAATAGATAAGGCCGTGCGCCTCCATCGAGATTCCGCAACAGTCGTTACCTCGGTCGTTTTCTCCGGACAAGCTCCCCTGCGGCACATAAGGGGTCTCCCTTACTGCTGCTTCCTTCCGGACCTGGCAGGGTTCGGAAGTCCTTATTGCGCAGGACTCATCCTTCATCGACACTTGCCGAGGGCAGCACCACTCCGAAAACCCCTCAAAGAGGTGATCAACCCTGCTGTAGCGGCTTGCAGGTTACAGGGCACCGCTATCTCCCCGTCTAGCACGGCCATGGTGGCAGGAGATATTTCTCCTGCTGACTTTTTACTATACATGGATTCCTTTCATTTGGCAATGCATATCTCCTGCAAGAAAAGCCACTCATAGTCCAGAAAACAGGACATATGTTCTGTTAGGGTGAGTGTAGGAATTGAAGAAAGGAATAGAACTATGAAACAGAAACACTCCTTCCGCTTACTTGCAGGTCTTGCCACGGTTCTCGGCATTATCTACATTTTTCGCTCTTTTTCTTATTACTACGGTGACATTGCCTTCTCATACGCTTCCACTTCTATGGGCGTTCAGCTTGCCAGGTATTTCATCCTCCCGCATCTTCTATGTACATTGCTTGCCGTCAGCGTCAATGTTTTCGGTTTTATGCAGAGCCGCAATCGCTTTGCCTTTGCCGCTTCTCTTATCTATATCGTTGCCATTATCCTTTTTCCGCGTGCGACTCCTCATCTCTTGCCAAGCAGTATTTTAAGCTTGATTTCTTGCTTGAGAACGTCTCCAACCTATACAAATGCCGAAGACCTGCACTAAAGCGCCCGCTGCTTTTCATTGCTTTGCTCTGTATTGATGAAGTCTTTTTGCAGCAAAGACCGCACTTCGAAGGAAAGCCTTGCATGGATATATCCACTGCGTTCTATAAAATTTCATGATAAATGTTTATTGTTAGATATTTTGTGGTATATAATAAACATAGGTTCTGCTTGGCAGAATCTTTTTTTGTCTCTCGCTCTTCGTTCAACTATCTCCGGAGATCCGGTGGATTCATCTTTTTCCGGTGAGCGCGATCACTCCCGTTTGCATTCAAGTGCGCATTTTATCTTTGACTTTGTTTATGCTTTTTTATAATATTTATATGAACATGTTCATATAAAGCGAGGTGAGACTGTACCATGCCGAAAGTCATCGAAAATGTCCGGGAACAACTCTTGAAAGAGGCCAGAAATCAAGTGGCAAAAAACGGCTATCGCAAAACGACCGTCCGCTCGGTTGCAGGAGCCTGCAATATTGCCGTAGGCACGGTATACAACTATTTCAAGTCGAAAGATATGCTGATTGCCTCTTTTATGGCTGATGATTGGATTCAATGTATCGACAACATCAAAAGCCGTCCGTCTCCCGATGCTGAAACCGCATTACATAACATTTACGACGGCTTGTTGTCTTTTTCAAAAAAGCATGAGGCTCTTTTTAGCGACCGCGACGCAGCTAAGGTATATGCCTCCGTTTTTTCTCAAAGACACAAGATGCTTCGCTCCCAGCTTGCCAAAATCATTCAACCGGTATGTCTATCTTCTTCGATTGAAGATAAAGCATTTCTTGCAGAATACATGGCCGAGTCCATTCTCAGGTGGACAATGGAGGGAAAAAGCTTTTCAGATCAGTTCCATATCATGCGGCAATTATTAAAATGAAAAAGGAGTATTCACGATGAGCAGTTTTCAAGACCTTCGTATCGTAGACAATTTTTACCAAACCTCCCTGTTTTTCCCTATGCCTACGGTTATTATCAGCACACTTTGTGAGGACGGGATGACGAATTTAGGGCCCTATTCACTGGTGCAGCCGTACTATGTGGCAGGTAAAGACTATTACGCCATGTTGCTTTGCTGCAGAAATTCATCCAATACTGCCCAGAATATCCTGCGCAACGGAAAATGCGCTATAAACTTTATCGATGATAAGCCGAAAACTTTTAAAGAGGCTGTGAAACTCTCTTGGCCCGGAGATACTCCGGCTGAAAAAATGGCCAAATGCAAGTATAAACTGGAAAAAAGTCTGATTGAGAAAGAAACCGGAGAAGTCAGGCCGCTTATTCTTACCGACGCGCCTCAGGTCATCGAGTGCACTTGGATTCGCGAACTCGACGGTGCAGATGGAGACCGGGCAGGGCAGCTCGACGGCTATGAAGGGCCATACCGAGATTTTAACGGAATTACAAGTAAATTCGGCGCTCATTTTATCCTGCGCGTCGATAAAATATTGATGAAGAAAAAGTACCGAGATGCCATCATAAACGGCGTAAAGGCGAGGGATTTTCCACCTCTTCCCATCGACTACGGGTATCGAGACAGCAAAAACTTCTGGTACCACAGAAGATCCGGAATGCGCGCTGAACTTTTGCAAGTGCGAGAAGCATCTCTCGACTCTGTTCAATATGCTGCAGACCGAGCTGACGACAAGATTAAATTCACGGATGAAGCCCTGATGACCATTCTCGGCGTTCCTCGTGTGTTCTTATCTCTCGTCTTAAAAGGCTGTGTTGAATGGGCAAGAGAAAACAATGTCGATCTCATCACAGAAGAACATATGAAAATCATCAATGACAAGCGCTCGAAGGAAAAGCAGAAGTAATGAAGTCATATATGAAACTCGTTCTACCGGATCTCGCATTAAGGTGTATTATTTGCACGACATGCATGTGTTCCACATAAAGAATACACCGGGGCCGAGATGTCAAATACGCCGCGCATTCATCGTGCCCGACACACAAAGAAAGAGCCGGATAACGTTTATATTTCAACATTATCCGGCTCTTAATTGTTAAATGGAGGAGAGGACGGGGTTCATTAAGAGCGTTTTGTTGTGTTTCATTAAGAGCCGTAATGCTTGCAAAATGCACCTTTTGAATTTTCTCTTGTTGTAAAAATAACTGAAAATAACATATTGATAACGTGATAAACGTCATCTGTTTTAAGGAGTTCGCCGTTAAATGCTGACGCTTAAGCTATCAATAGATTATCAGCCCCACCTTAGCGAGTTCTCCTGATCTTTCCATCTGCATTATTGCTTCTGGCACGATACCATAAATCTCAATCGTTTCAAACGCGCTAAAGCCTATCAGTTCAACATTGCTGCCTCTTGAACCGACCTGACGCAAAAATATCCTAAAACAAGGCTATTGTGTAAATCAATATGAGCGCTTACTCACTATCAATTATTAAATCAGGAGGTGAGATTATTGGTATTCTTCCATAATTGGAAGTGATGTTTCCAATCAAAAGCGATACTTGCTGTATGATATTGCTTCCATCAACAATGTGCTTAATGTTATTTTCAACATAGGTATTTCTTTCTGCTTCATCTTGAAACACATAACTTTTATCAGTATCAAGTTTGTTGATTAATGCCACCACAACATCAAGAGTGAACAAAGCTTCCGGCATAAATCTGATACTTCTTTTTATTTCTATTTCAATTTCTTGCTCGTCACAGCGAATAATATCAACTGTATCTGTTATTTTAATTTCTATTTTACCAACACTATCTTGCGGATTTGGCAAGAAATCATATTTGATAGATTTTAATTGATACCTAACCATTTTAAAAAAAAGTTTTGGTTCATGCATATTTATTACCTTCCCATTCCTTATTTTCTGGAAGTTTATAATAATACTGACCTTCAATATAGGGAGCAGACATCACTAAAGTACCTGAACTCATTCTTTTTTGCAGTGCCGTCAAAAATGTAGATTTCAACTCCTCTGCTTTCTGTAGCATTAGCGTCCCCCCCATATCAAGGTGAAACAGATTATTGATATAGGCGTTTATGCTAATGCCTTGCTCAGCAGAAACCCTACTCAAATATTCATGCACCATTGATGTAGTTCTAACACTGAATCTGCCACTGTACTCTTTTGGTTCATCAAACAAATCTTCTTTTGGTATTTTATATCCCTTACTTTTCATAAATGTAAGATGATATTCTGCGTTTTCAAGCAATGATTCAATTGCTTCTTTCTGCGATATCCCGCCTCCTGCCACACCTTTTAAAGCGGGAAAATGAGCAACATATTCTCTGCCTTCATCGGTCTCAATACCATAGACCTCAATTCTGTAATTTATACTCACTTATTTCTCCTTTTTCTCTACTTCCTCAATTGCTTCTCGAATTAATTTAATCTCATAAGTTTTGAGCGTCTGTCCGGGCTTATGAGAATGGATAGTAAGGGGATAATCTAATAACACATGTTCCACTGAATAACGACTACCGCTTCTCGAAATAAAAGTGAATCCAATGCTTTCCATAAAAGATTTAACTTTACGAAAAGAAATATTCTTAGATTTGGGCTCAGCAAAAAGTATATCTCTGATTTGATCATACTTGCCCAAAGTTCTTTCCCTCCTTAACAATAAGTGGTATTACATATGATACCACAAAAATATAATCATAAAAGAGTTTTAGAGCAGCTTTTACATAAAAATATAAATACTTTTCCAAATAGAGCGGCTTTGATTGAAAAAGTATTCGTTTTTAATGCGTCAGGAGCGATTCTATATATTCTGCCTGTAGTTCCTGTAGTTCTCATCATAAAGAATATCTCTGTTGGCTCCGCAGGCAGCTATCCGGCATCCAGTCCACTCTTATTTAGGCGCTCCCCATGCTTCTCCCTTGCTTCGCTCTTCCCGGTTCGCTCATGGTTCAATGCGTATTTTTAATCTAAAATCTTGATATTACCTTGACTATTTTTCATTGTTCGCCCGAAGTTCATCCTGGGTTTGTTTTCTTTTCCGTTTTTCCTGCAACCTTTGCTCCTTTGGGAGCTTCTCCTCTTCAGCCCACAGCACAGCACTTCTATAATCAGCAAAGAGCCAATCCACTACCATCTCCTCAACGTACTCATCAGATGACACCGGATCTGCTACCGTCATCTTCTGTTTCACCTGTAGACTTATCAAGCCCTGCATCGATGGAGATGTACACTCTTTAGAGTCAAATTATCTTATCGAAAGAACGACAAGGCATTGGCATTATACTCCTGCCGGACCTGAACAGAAAAACTCATTTGCCATTGAGACTATAGTTCGAAATTATATAACAGTCATCCAGAATTTTTGATGACATTTGAAAATAGTATAACTATAGACGTGAAACCCGATAAATTGGCAAAACAAAAAGAGCCATATTTATATTTCAACATTATCCGGCTCTTAATTGTTAAATGGAGGAGAGGACGGGACTTGAACCCGCGAGGCCGTAAAGCCCTACGCGCTTTCCAGGCGCGCCCCTTAGCCACTCGGACACCTCTCCTTATCGCTTGCTTGCAAAAAAACTTCGCATGAGCTGTGCGGCTTCTTCCGCCATCACTCCTTCTGCTACTTCAAAGCGGTGATTCATTCTCGGATCTTCCCCTAATTCATAGAGGCTTTTGGCTCCTCCGAATTTGGGATCCCTCGCCCCGAAGACCAGCCTGTCGATTCGGCTGTGTATTAAAGCGCCCATGCACATTAAACAGGGCTCAATTGTAACATAGAGAGTAACCCCTGTCAAACGCCATCTTTCAAGCTTTTTAGACGTTTCCGATACAACCAGCATCTCCGCATGAGCCAAGGGATCACGGAGTTGTTCTTTCCTATTATGATTGGAAGCGATGATTTTTCCATCGAACACCGCCACAGCGCCAATCGGCACTTCATCTTCCTGAAACGCTCTTTCGGCTTCTCGGATCGCCGCCTTCATAAAAAACTTGTCTCGTTCACTCATCTACATGTCTCCGATGATGTCATCGTCATATCGCATCCAAAAAAAGCAGGGCTACTGTGAGCCCTCTTTTTTCATTTTGCTTGTCCATATCTCCAAGATTGGATCCAAAATACCGCCTACAAATCCGGCAGAAAATCCGTTGTTATATAAATTCATCCCGGCATGGAGATATCCGGTGTTCATCACAATAGATAAATGGAACGCTCCGGCAAGAACGCCTGCGACGGCTCCATATTTTCCTGCTATAGGCGCCAAAGCCGTCCCAAAGACCGCAGCTACGACCACTCCGGTAGCATGTGTCTCATAGACACCGACAACCGATGCAAGGTATATTCCCGTCAAAACAGGAATAATATTGCGCGGATGCTTTCCAAAAGCGCCAAAACCTGTCGCCATTAAAGTACATCCCATTACCGGACCGTTTATCTCCGCTCCGACAAGTAGTGCATAAAACGTCAGGATGTAGCCAACAAATGCCATATTCATCAGCGTAAGGCCGTATCCATAAAGATCGATAAAATCAGCCACTGCCTGACCCGAATTCTTTAGAAGTAGGCCATAATTTTTCATTGTCTTCCCATGTATCCAAAACCCTAGAACAAATGTCAAGGTTAAAATCAGCAAAAGAAATGTCAAGGTAACCGATTTATATCCGGATGAGAGCAAATTTTCATGACTGAGATCACATCCAAACAGGCGCAACACAGACGCAACGGCAAGTCCGATCACTCCGGCGGCAAAGCCGATATTATAAAGAGATAGACCGTTGTGTAGTTTGACGACACGCGAAGCAATCGGCTGCATCAAAAACCCGATTACCAAGCCTGTCGCATATCCGGCGGGAATCCCAATCGCCGGCGATAAACCGATGCCAAAACTAACTTGACTCACGGCGGGACCTAAGCAAGTTCCAAACAATGCGGAGGTCAGACAGTTTTTATACGGCGTACCGGACACTTTGCAATAGAGCAACACCCCTAGATAAATCGGGATTGAGTTGTAGAGATTTTTTCCAAAAACAGAATAGCCGACAACGGAAAATACCGCTGCCATGACAGGTCCTGTGATCGTTGCCTTGCTTGCGACAATGACGGCAACAGCCAAAAGCGCAGTCAAACCTGAATTGACAAAAGCTGCCCCGATTCCTCCTAAAGCGATATAGTCTGTCAGCAGATTGCTGCGGTTCATGATGATATTGCGAATCCCCGCTGCAATATTGACAAACGAATCGTTTAACAACCCCGTTGCTATTAGCATGAAGGAGAGTGCAATCAATACAAGCCGTCTCTTGCCATTGGAAACTTCCGACCGGACATCATGGTTCTTTTG
>JAAYOV010000051.1 GCA_012520095.1 Tissierellia bacterium
GATGCTCAAGGATATCTGTTGTAGGCCAATTCGTGAAACTCATGGGTCTTATGTAGTTATAGTGATCCATCTCATATTTCGTGATGGTATCCATCTGCTGTGCAAGCCAATATTCAAAGGGTTTTGCGCCCTTTGTCTCAAAATATTTGCCGCTGTAGTCACCGATGGAAGAGTGAAGATCATTCGTATTTTCCACCATATAGGGATCCCACTCTATGCCTAAGATCCAAGCAATGACATACCGGGAAATATCTGCGTTATAATTCCCTGATGCGTGTCCCCGTCTGGCTTCAACATTTTTATTCCCATGGATTACATCGACGATTGTCTTCATCTCTTGTTGGAAATCCTCTAGGTTATCTTTCTCGAAGGCATCCTGCGAACTTACCAGATTCTCTTCGTTTATCCAAACACCGTGAATAACATATATTTTTTCATCGTGGTTCTCATTGTATCTTTGCAGTGAATTGTAGAATCCGGGAGGATGCAAAGTATAGATGCGGATGACGTTAGCGTTCATTTCGCCGATATATTCAAACCAGCGGTAATATTCCTCTTCCGTTATCGCTGCTTCACCCGGGAAGGTGCCGGGCTTCCCCATGCCGAGATTGACGCCTTTTAACGTCATGGGCTCCCACTCGCCGTCCTTGAAGATCTGGAAATGGCCGTCCATGACTCTGGCATCGTAAAGATTCTTATCTCTTTTAGGTAATAGATGCCAGATAATAACAGATAACAATATTAGTACTAACAGGACTAATCCTATTATACGAATACGTTTCATTTTGAAAGATTACCCCTTAAGATTACCCCTCTTTTTGCGAGTTTTCTTTGAGAGTCCTACTCGCTTCATGTGACCCCAACTTTTTCGTCCCAAAAGGACTTGTATAAATGCCTCACATCTCCAAATCATAGTCAGAGGCCTATACCAGAAGGCTTCCGTTAAGGACAAGAGTATTAATTTGAAAAAGTTCTTCGTCCCCGAATAGACGTTCACACTCCACGTCTCCATCAAGACGGAAAAAGCAGAAAGAATTGACCCATACAAGATAAATAACAAGGCAAGCAACAAAGCAAATTCGAAATAAACCTTGCCCATAAAGAGGGCCACAATGATGTATATATAACCGCCCAGCTCAATAATGGGACCGAAACATTCGACTATCCAAAAATATGGAAATGAAATCATACCGATCTTCCCGTATTTGGGGTTTAAGGTCATTTTTTTATGTTTTACGAGACTCTCAATTAACCCTTGGTGCCATCTTCTGCGCTGTTTTCTCAACACACTGAGGCTTTCCGGGGCTTCTGTCCAGCATACGGGATCAGGGACAAATTCAATTCTTTTCTCGATCTTATTTTCGTAGAGATATCGATGCAGCTTAACGACCAGTTCCATATCTTCACCAATCGTTTGGACGGAATATCCGCCTACTTTGACAACCCACTCTTTAGCAAACACGCTAAAAGCTCCCGAAATAATGAGGATTAAATTAAATTTAGCTAATGAAATCCTCCCCATCATGAAGGCTCGTGTATATTCTATGATTTGCATGAGAACCAGAGGACGATTAGGTAATTCTCTTTTTTGATACACTGAACCCATGTGGACATCAAGGCCGTTTGCAATACGGACGTTGCCTCCTGCAGCGATGACCTCTTCGTTTGACATAATAATGGGTTTCATAACTCGTAACAGAGATTTTTCGTCTAAGATAGAGTCTCCGTCAATGGAACAAAAATACGGGTATTTGGCAAGATTAATACCTGCGTTTAAGGCATCGGCTTTCCCGCCGTTCTCTTTTTCTATTAAGTATAAATTGCGATGAATCTCCGACTGGTAGATATTGAGAATAGGTTTAGATTTGATTTGCTCTTTGACGACCTTTGGAATCTTCTTCATCTTAAATTGCTCAATTACAATTTGCTGAGTCTGATCCGTAGAACCGTCATTGACGACAATGAGCTCCGTTTGAGGATACTTTAAATTCAATACAGAGTGAATACTGTCGACAACGCCGACCTCTTCATTGTAAGCAGGAATGATGATCGAAAGCGGTTTGGAATAAAAAGCATCGATATAATCTTCATCTAAGGCGGTCTTGTCTAACTTATATTGTTTGCGCATTTCAATAAACGCGAATATTAACATACCGGTATACGTCGTTATGATGATACACGTATATATCAATATGAAGCCGCCAAAAAACTTCATCAAAATATCCACTATTGTACTCATTAACCGGTGCCCTCACCTAATACTTCGCGAGCCATATCTATAGCGTACTGATCGTGAGCCGTCGCAATGAACATTTCCAATCTGGATCTGCCATCTTTACTGTTGCCGATACTTCTGGCGGCATTGGAGCGTACCCACCAGTTCTCATCTTGCAACAATTGCTCTAAGTACGGATATGCCTCTTCTAAGGAAAAAACTCCCAAAAGCTTGGCCAACATTAGACGTTCTTCCCATATAGGAGAGTTTAAAAAAACCTTGTATGGTTCCATATCA
>JAAYOV010000052.1 GCA_012520095.1 Tissierellia bacterium
CATCAAGCGTCTCTGTCAGCGTTCCGATTTGATTGAGTTTGATGAGGATGGAGTTGGCCGATTTGGATTCAATACCTTTTGCAAGTCTTTGCGTATTTGTAACAAAAAGATCATCACCGACAATCTGAATCTTTTTGCCGAGACTCTCTGTCATCAGATGCCAGCCATCCCAGTCTTCTTCATCGAGTCCGTCTTCAATGGAGATAATCGGATACTTCTCAATCAGCATGGAATAATAGTTCACCATTTCCTCGCTGGAAAATTCTCGGTTTTCAGAAGCCAAATGATACTTTCCATCCTTATAGAGTTCAGACGCCGCTACATCGAGCGCCAATAGAACATCTTCTCCGGGTATATATCCGGCTTTTTCAATCGATTCGACAATGACGGCGACTGCTTCTTCATTGCTTGCAAGATTGGGCGCAAATCCGCCTTCATCTCCAACGCCTGTCGAAAGGCCTCTTCCTTTGAGGACCGATTTCAATGAGTGGTAAATTTCTGTTCCCATACGGAGACCTTCTTTAAAATTTGGCGCTCCGACAGGCATAATCATAAACTCTTGAATATCGACATTGTTATCGGCGTGGCTTCCACCATTTAAAATATTCATCATTGGTACAGGGAGGACTTTTGCGTTTACTCCTCCGATATACTGAAACAGTGTCAGCCCGAGTGAATGGGCAGCGGCTCTTGCTACAGCCAAGGACACGCCTAAGAGAGCGTTTGCACCAAGATTTCCTTTGTTCTCTGTTCCATCCAATTCTAAGAGACGCTTGTCGACTCCCAGTTGATCATAACCGCTGTAACCAATAATCTCTTCAGCGATCACCGTATTGACATTGTCGACCGCATTTTGAACGCCTTTGCCAAGATAGCGAGATGGATCGCCGTCTCTAAGCTCTACAGCCTCAAAGGCTCCTGTCGAAGCACCCGAAGGCACCTGGGCTGTTCCCACACTTCCGTCTTCAAGTATGACTTCTACTTCCACAGTGGGATTCCCGCGGGAATCAAGTATTTCTCGAGCATATACGTCAGTGATTATCATATTTTCCTCCTAAAAAAGGCTCTTTCCGGTATATTCTTTCGGGATTTCAATATCGAGAAGCTTGAGTATCGTCGGTGCTATATCGCTGAGGATGCCTCCTTCTCGTAGCTTTGTCTCTTTTGGCAGAGAAAGAATGAGGGGAACAGGATTTGTGCTGTGCATCGTCAGGGGTTCGCTATGACTCCCTATCATCTCCTCCGCATTGCCATGATCAGCTGTGATGATGAAGGAGATTCCCTCCTCTTCCAATACCTCTGCAATTTCGCCAAGACATTTGTCTACTGTCTGTATTGCTTCTACAGTTGCGGTAAAATCTCCGGTATGACCTACCATGTCCGGATTGGCAAAGTTGACCAGATAGAAATGAGCCTCACCTTTTCGAAGCGCATGGATGAACTCATCCTTCACCTCATAGGCACTCATGGACGGTTGCAGATCATATGTCGCTACTTTCGGGGAATGGATGAGTGTTCTGGTCTCACCCACAAAAGGCTCTTCTCTTCCTCCGTTAAAAAAGAAAGTGATGTGGGGATATTTCTCCGTTTCAGCTACTCGAAACTGTTGCAAGCCAAGCTGCGAGAGCAAGCTACCCAATGTGTTTTGGATCGTCTCATTCGGATAAAAGACATGAATATCTTCAAAAGTATCGTCATAGACACTCATGCAGTAATACTCAAGCATGAGAGACTTTGCTTCAAAGGCATCAAACGATGTCTGCGTCAACGCCCGTGTCATTTCTCTAGCTCGATCAGGTCGAAAATTATAAAAAATAACAACATCACCGGGGAGAATGATGCCCTTCTCATCGACGAGCGCCGGGACGACAAATTCATCGGTAATTCCCCGCTCATATGAATTGTCGATATATTGAATGACGCTGTCGGCTTTCGTCAATTCATTTCCCACGAGCGTATCGTAGGAAGCCTTTACTCTCTCCCATCGATTGTCTCGATCCATGGCATAATATCTTCCGCTGACGGTAGCAATCGAACCGTGACCGATTTCTTCCATCAACTCCTGCGTTTGAAGTAGAAAACCCTTTCCACTGTGGGGATCTGTGTCCCTTCCATCGAGAAAGGCATGCACATAGATTTCTTCGATCCCAATCTCGTCGGCTTTTCGAATCATTGAAAACAGATGTTCAATGTGCGAGTGCACACCCCCATCAGAAAGCAGACCTAGAAAATGCACTTTCCTCTTCCTCGCTGCGGAAGAAAAAGCCTTTTCAACCTCTTTAATTGTGTAAAACTCTCCGGAACTCATCTCTCGAGTAATGCGTAGAAGCGGTTGATAGACCACTCTTCCGGCGCCGATATTTAAATGGCCTACCTCGGAGTTTCCCATCTGTCCGTCCGGAAGACCGACCGCCTCCCCGCTGCACTTCAGCGTCGTATAGGCGTATTTCTCTTTCAACGCTTGAAAATTCATCGGAGATGCCGCCATAATCGCATTTCCGTGACTGCTTTCAGAGACACCCCATCCATCTAAAATGATAAGTGCCGTTCTCTTCACTTTTTATTTCCCGCCTTTACTAATGAACGAAAACTCACGGGATCGAGACTGGCTCCTCCCACGAGAACTCCGTCTACATCCGGCTCCATAAGAAGTTCATCGATATTGTCGGGTTTTACGCTCCCTCCATACAAAATCGAGCATCTCGATGCCGTCTCATCATCGAACAGATCTGAAAGAATACGGCGAATATGATGGCTCATCGCCTGCGCATCTAAACTGGATGCCGTCTTTCCGGTCCCTATCGCCCAGACAGGTTCATAAGCTATGCATATTCTATCCATCTGTGAAGAAGATACATCTTTCAAAGCTTCTTTCAGCTGCGAAGATACCACGAATTCATGCTGATCCGCCTCGCGCTCACTCAACTGCTCTCCGACACAGACGATCGCTTCCATGTTGTGAGCGAGAGCTTGTTGCACTTTTTTTGCTACGATCGAATCGGTTTCATTGAAATACTGCCGTCTCTCCGAGTGGCCTATGAGCGTAATGCCTACGCCTATAGAAGTGAGCATGGAAGCGCTGATCTCTCCTGTATACGCTCCTTCTTCTTCTTGATGAAGATTTTGTGCACTGACTTCTAACGGCGCATTTGCGTTTTGAACGAGGCTTTCCAGCGCCAAATAAGGCGCACATATTATTACCCGCACATGGTCATAAATCTCTAAATCCGAAAACGTTTCGACAAAAGAAAGCGCCGAAGCAGGTGTCTTATGCATCTTCCAGTTTCCTGCGATAATTGTCTTTCTCATTACATATCCTCTAATATGGCAATCCCCGGCAATTCCTTTCCTTCCAAGAGCTCAAGGCTAGCTCCGCCGCCGGTGGACACATGCGTCATTTTATCTTCAAGACCAAGCTGATGAATGGCCGCGGCGCTGTCGCCTCCGCCGACAATCGTATCCGCTTCAAGGGTTGACAACTTTATGGCAACTGCCTTTGTTCCCGTAGAGTAATGCTCCATCTCAAAAACTCCCATCGGGCCGTTCCAGACAACGCTTCCGGCTCCATCGAGAGCGTTGCAGAAGAGTTCAATCGTCTTCGGACCGATGTCCATTCCGCGGAAATCATCAGGAAAGTCGACGTCGCCATAGACGGTCGGCTCAATATCTTCAAAGACAGTGCTGCCTGCCGTATCGATCGGCAGGAGAAGCTCGACTCCCTTTTCTCTTGCTGTCTCCAGCATCTGTTTTGCAAATTCAATCTGCTCTTCTTCAACTAGGCTGCTTCCGACTTTTCTGCCTTGCGCACGAAAAAATGTGTAAGCCATAGCTCCGCCGATCAGGAGTTTGTCGACCTTCGTCAGCAAGTTTTCAATGACTCTGATTTTGTCGGAGACTTTTGCTCCGCCTAAAATAGCGACAAGCGGACGCTTCGGGTGCTCGAGAATCTTCTCAAAAGATTCCAATTCCTTTTCAATCAAAAGACCGCTCACGGCAATCGGAAGAAGCGTCGGGACACCGACCGTGGAAGCGTGTGCTCGATGAGCCGTTCCAAAGGCATCATTGACAAAGGCGTCAGCCAGAGAGGCAAAAAGGGCAGACGTCTGTGGATCATTTTTTGTCTCTCCTTCAAGAAAACGCGTATTTTCTAAAAGAAGCACATCTCCTTCATTCATATTTTCAACCGCAAGTCGAACCGAATCATCGACGACTTCAGGCGTCGCAAAAAACTTTACCTCTTTTCCTAGCCGCTGTTGAAGCTTCATGGCAACAGGTTTCAGAGAGAAAGCAGGATCTCCCGCTTCTTTTGGTTTTCCAAGATGGCTGGCTAGGATCAGCTTGGCACCCTGATCGATAAGCATGCGAATCGAAGGAAGCGAAGCGTCAATTCTAGCCGTATCGGTTATGACGCCATCTTTCATCGGCACATTAAAATCAGCGCGCATAAATACGCGTTTTCCCTGTAGATTGACTTGTCGAATACTTTTTTTGGACATTTTATCCTCCTAAAAAGCCCGAGCCCTTTGGAGGCTCGGGCTTTCATGATTTAGAGACCTTTCTCTATTACATAATCAGCGAGATCGACTACTCTTGCCGAATAGCCCCATTCGTTATCATACCAAGCCATAACCTTGACCATGTTTTCTCCAATGACATCGGTCGAAAGAGCGTCTACAATCGAGCTTCTCTCATCCGCGCGATAATCGGAACTGACCAGCGGCTCTTCGCTGTAGCCAAGATATTTTTTCATATTCTCTTTTTCCGATTCGGCCTTGAAAGCAGCATTGACGCTTTCTGCCGTAACCGGTTTTCTCGTTGTCGCTACGAGGTCAACAAGAGATACCGTCGGCGTAGGTACGCGAATGCTGACCCCGTTGAATTTTCCTTTTAACTGTGGAAGCACAAGGGCCACAGCTTTTGCAGCTCCCGTCGTTGTGGGGATCATGTTTAAAGCGGCCGCGCGGGCGCGCCTTGCATCTTTGTGTTTGTAATCGACGAGATTTTGATCATTTGTATATGCATGGATCGTCGTCATCATGCCATATTCAAGTCCGAAATGCTCATCAAGCACCTTTGCCACAGGTGCCAAGCAATTCGTTGTACAAGAAGCATTGGAAATGATGTGATGGGATTTCGGATCGTATTTTTCCTCATTCACTCCCAGGACGATGGTGATATCCTCATCTTTTGCCGGCGAGGTAATCAGAACTTTTTTAGCTCCTGCATCGAGATGAAGTTGTGCCTTCTCTCTCTCTTTGTAATGCCCCGTCGAATCGATGATGATCTCGACTCCCAATTCTTTCCAAGGTAGCTCTTTGGGGTCGCGGACATTTGCAATCATGATTCTCTTGCCGTCTATGAGAAGTTCATCTCCATCGGCTTCGACCTCTCCATGAAATATCCCATAGACTGTATCGTATTTCAAACGATCTCGCGCCTCTTTTGCGCTGGCAACGCCGTTAATCATGACAATATCAAACTTTTTATCATCCTGATATGCCCAGTATCTGACAACTGCTTGTCCTACGCGACCCAGTCCGTTGACGGCCACTTTAACCATTTTTTCCTCCTAAAAATATAATTCCATCAATAAGTATTACACTTTGAATATTTACCCTCCCGGACAATAATCAATCGTACTACTTTGAATAGCTGCGTCGAAGCCCCGAAGAAAGAATCTGGAGTTCATCACGGTACTTAGCCACTGTCCTTCTGGCAATCTTAACTCCCTTCTTCTTTAGGATACGTGATATTTTCTCATCTGAGTAGGGCTTCGTCGGATCCTCATCCTCGACGATATCAACGATCATCTGCTTGACGACCGTCGATGCAACGGAAAAACCGTCTGTACCCTGGACAGCACTCGGGAAAAAATAACTGAGGGGCATCACTCTATTTTCATAGAGCAGATACTTTCCGCTGACTGCGCGCGAAATAGTTGATTCATGCATGTCGAGAATCTCGGCGACATCATTTAGATTCATGGGCTTAAGAGCGCTCTCCCCTTTTTCAAAGAAATCTCGCTGCATATCATAAATGGAGTTCATTACGCGCAGAATCGTCGTTCTCCTCTGGGCGATGGCTTCAAGAAAAATCTTGGCTCTTTGCGTTTTTGAACTTATGTATACTTGAGTCCTGTCGTCGAGCTGATCCGGTGTTAGTGAGGCATAATAAGGATTGATCATAATCTGCGGATACGTTCTCTCATTGAGAAGGATCTTCATTTCTCCTTTTTCGTTTCGATCCATAATAATATCCGGAACGATCGTTGATACGTCACCTCGAGAAGAATAGCGAAGTCCCGGCTTTGGATCAAGCGAGCTGATGATCTTCATGCATCGCTGCACCTCTTTAATACTCAAATTGTGAGTCTGAGCAATTTTATCAATTCGACTTGAGGCGACATCTTCCAAGGACTTCTCGACAATCTTCAATGCACAGGTGGTGTCACCCCTCTTTCTTCTAAGCTGAATGCTGAGACATTCCACAATATTTCTCGCACCGACTCCGGCAGGATGGAGTTGTTGAAGAGTCCATAACGCTTTGCCTCTGGTCTCCTCATCATAGCGATTGAAGAACTTATCCTTTAGAAATTCCTCGTGCAAATATCCGGTAGGTTCAATATACTCTACGAGCCTTAGCAGTAGCGTCTGCTCTTCTTGACTCAAATAAAGTGTGCTAATCTGAAAGCGAAGATGTTCCCAGATATCGACATCTTTTTTAAAATAAAATTGTTCACTTGATTCCGCTTTGTATTGGCGCAGTGCATCATTATAGGATTCACCCTCCGATAAATCCGTACGCTCCAGCAGTGGATTCTCCTCGAGTTCTTGTGAAATGCGCTCTTCAAGCTCCAAGGAGGTGTCCTGTAAGATATCAATGCTCAAGCGAAGCGACGGTGTCAGTATGAGCTGTTGCTTTTGTTCCAACGCCAGATGAAATTCTAATCTCACAGTTTCCTCCTTTTCTATTATTTATCGTTTTGAAATGTCATAAGGCTGCCCGGCGGCTTTGGGTCCGACGCTTTTACGGCTAAAGAGGAGAATGGCAATAATTGTCAGCAGATAGGGCAACATATTAAAAAACTCTTTCGGAACGCTTTTCAACAGTGCAAAATCAGCTGAATATATCGAAAAAATCTGCGAAAATCCAAAAAAGAATCCTGCACCGAGCACTCCGATCGGATGCCATTGACCGAATATCAGAGCAGCTATAGCAATAAATCCGACTCCATGAATGGAGAAAGCGGTAAATTGTGTCGATTGAGTCAATACCATGATACCGCCTGCAAGACCGGAGAGAAGCCCCGATAAAATGACACCAATATAGCGTATTTTTCTCACCGAAACTCCCATCGAATCAACCGCAGACGGATGCTCTCCACAGGCGCGAAGCCGAAGTCCAAAACGAGTCTTCGATACGACAAACCACGTCAAAAACACAATGAAAAGAGCGATGAAAAAGGTTGGATAGATGCGAGTAAAGAAGAGCTTTCCTAAGATCGGGATGTCAGAAAGAACCGGGATCGTCTGCTTGATAAAGCCGTTTCGAAACGCCTGTGTTCTCTGTTGATGAAAGATAATCTGACAAAAGTAGACCGTCACACCGACGGAGAGCATATTTAGAGCTGTGCCGCTGACGGTCTGATTTCCGCCAAGATCGATGCTAATATACGCATGAATGAGTGAATAGATCCCTCCCGCAACGGTAGCAAGAAAAATTGCCATCCATGGGGTCGCAGATCCAAATTGATTCTCAAATATGGGGACAAAGGCGGCGGCGACAAAAGCTCCCACCAGCATAATGCCCTCAATTCCTATATTGACGATCCCGCTGCGTTCGCTGTACAACCCTCCCAGCGATGCAATAATAATTGGGGTGGCATAGTTCAGCGCAAGGACGAACATGGAGCTAAATTGATCCATCTTCCCTCTCCTTTCTCTTTGAAAGGCGCCTCAGGAGCGCCTGAATACCGTATTGCATGGCGACAAATAAAATAATCAATCCGCTGACGATATTGACGATTTCCAGCGGTATGCCCAGCGACTGCATCATCGTCTGTGAACTCTTTAGGATTCCGAAGAGAACGCCGCTTAAAAGAATCCCCAGTCCCGTATTCCCGCCGAGAAGAGCAACAGAAATACCGTCAAAACCATAGTTCTCAAAGTGATACAAGACACGGCCATAATCAAATGTGCCAAGCGATAACATTGCTCCGGCAAGACCTGCAAAGGCTCCGGAGATAATCATGGCATAGACGATACGGCTTTGAACCTTAATGCCGGAATACTCAGCGGCAGAAGGGTTAAATCCGACGGCGCGCAATTCATATCCAAATGTCGTCCTGTCAATAATAAATCGAAAAGCGATGATCGCGATGATTACGACAACAAAGCCCCAATGCATGCGAGAATTAGCAGTAATGGAGCGAAGGAAATCACTTCGCAACAAAGCGGAAGTGGCGATATCGACTGTCTTTTGATTGTCGCTACCTGGAAGCAACTTCAAAATATAAGCATTAAAATAGAGAGCCGTATAATTGAGCATAATCGTCACAACAACCTCATGGACGCCGAACTTAGCTTTCAAAATGCCGGGAATTGCCGCCCATAAAGCTCCAAAAACGGCTGCCGCAAGGATGGCGAGGGGAAGATGAATATAAAAAGGCAGATCAAACAGAATCCCTACTGTGACGGCGCCCAGTGATCCCATGATGACTTGTCCCTCCGCTCCTATATTGAACATCCCTGTTCGAAAGGCAAATCCGACGGAAAGGCCGGTTAGAATCAATGGCAAAGAAGTCTGAATAAACTCACCAATGTAACGAGGATTGAAGTTCCCTCTCAATATGTCATAACCGCTGAAAGTGCGTATGAGAGCAACAAAGAAATGCAAAGGGTTGAGCCGCGTCAAAAGCATCACGATGATGGCAACGAAAAATGAAGCTAAAACGGCTATGAGCGAGAGAATAAGTTGATTATTTCGTAACGTTTTCTTCATCCGAATACTCCTTTGAACCGCTCATAAGTAGCCCCAGTTCCATTTCATCTGTCTGATCGGGATTGCGTATCCCTACGATTCGACCGTTATGTATGACGGCGATTCGATCCGAAAGATTAAATATCTCATCAAGCTCAAAACTGACGAGCAAAATCGCCGTTCCCTGATCCCGAAGTTCAATGAGGCGTGAATGTATGTATTCAATAGCACCAACATCGAGGCCTCTTGTCGGTTGGGATGCGATCATGAGGCGAGGCTCAAGATCGATCTCTCTTCCGACTATGGCCTTTTGCTGATTGCCTCCACTCATATTTCGCACAACGGAGTCAATTCCTTCTCCACTTCGCACATCAAATGTTTCAACCATTTCTTCTGCCTTCTTGCGGATCGCAGGAAACTGAAGAATCCCCTTTTTTGAATATGGTTCTCTGTCATATTTTTCGAGAATCATGTTCTCAAAAAGTTTAAAATCCAAGACAAGTCCACGCTTCTGGCGGTCTTCAGGAATGTGTCCAATCCCCATCCTTGTCCTCTCCTCCGCGCTGATGTGATGATATTCATCATTAAAGAACCGGATTCGCCCTTTTTCGAGCGGACGAAGCCCCGTCAACGCTTCGACAAGCTCGCGCTGACCATTTCCATCAACACCGGCAAGCCCAAGGATCTCACCTTCCCGAATTGAAAGACTGAGTCCTCTGACAATGTCGAGTCCGCGCTGATCCTTCACCCAAAGATCGTCAATATCCAAAACGATTTCACCGGGATTAGCGGGCGTCTTTTGAGTCGTAAATGATACTTTTCGACCCACCATAAGCTCAGCCAGTTCTTCTTCATTCGTTTCATCGACTTTGACTGTGCCAACCATCTTGCCCTGCCGGAGGACGCTGACGCGATCAGCAATCGCCATGATCTCTTTTAGTTTATGAGTGATAAGAATAACCGATTTGCCTTCATTGACGAAGTTGCGAAGAATGTCCATTAACTCATCGATCTCTTGTGGCGTCAAAACGGCAGTAGGTTCATCGAGAATGATGATCTCCGCATCACGATAGAGTACTTTTAATATCTCAACGCGCTGCTGCATGCCGACGGAAATGTTTTCAATCTTTGCATCAGGATCTACATTCAGACCGTACGTCTGCGATAGTTCTCGGACTCTTTTTCGAGAAACCTCCATATCGACAATTGACCATTTATGCGGCTCGTCTCCAAGAATAATATTTTCAGTTACAGTAAAGTTTTCAATCAGTTGAAAATGTTGATGAACCATCCCAATCCCTAAATCATAGGCGACATTCGGGTTTGTGATATCCACTTTCTTGCCTCGGACAAAAATTTCTCCTGCTTCCGGTTTATAAAACCCGAAAAGGACGCTCATCAGCGTGCTCTTTCCGGCGCCGTTTTCTCCTAGAAGCGCCAAGACCTCGCCTTTTTCAAGCGTCAGGTCGATACTGTCGTTGGCAATGATACCGGGAAATCGCTTTGTTATCCCTTTCAACTCCACTATTGGCTTCATCACTGCTCCTTATGTTTGTTACTATCATTATAGCAAAAACAAAGCCATCTTTCGATGGCTTTGTGGCATGATGTGTGCTTGCATCAGTTTTCCTTGAGGCGTGAGGGCACAGGATCTACTTCAATTTCGCCGGCTTTGATCTTTTCAGCGAATTCATTGATTATAGAGACCCATTCGTCTGTCAGGTTCGGATTGTTGTCGGGGATGCGAACGCCGTCAGCCTTGAGGTCAAACGTGCGAACACCGCCGGCAAATGTTCCGGCTGCAACTTCTTTACATGCCTGATATGCAGCTTCGTCAACACCTTTAAGCATAGATGTGAGAATGACGCTCTTTGAGCCGTCTCCGAAGAATCCTTCTTCATACTGGTCTTTATCTACGCCGATGACCCATACGTTCTGGCCTTCCGTTGCTCGGTCTTTTGCTTCTTTGATGACGCCGTTTCCGGTTCCTCCGGCAGCGTGATAGATGACATAGCAGCCATCATCGAACATCTTCGTAGCCAGCGACTGTCCTTCTTCTGCTTTATCAAAGCCGGATGCATACTGGACAACGATCTGCATATCGGGAGCAACGGCTTTTACACCTTGTTCGAAACCGGCTTCAAAGCGTTGAATCAAATCGAAGTCCGCTCCGCCGACAAATCCTACCATGTCTTTACCGGCTTCTTGCGCCTTAAGAGCGGCGGCAACACCGACGAGGAAGCTTCCTTCGTGTTCGGCAAAGACGGCGCTCATGACATTGGGTGCATCGACGACTGCGTCGATAAACAGGATTTTCTGATCGGGATAGTTGGTGGAGATTTCATCGATCGCCTTTTCAAAAAGGAATCCGGCGGCTACGATGAGGTCAGCCTCCTGATCGGCGTACTGGCTCAGATTGGGAATATAATCGGCATCGCTGATGGACTGTAGGAAACTGTAATCTTGATTTAAAACAAGACCGTTCTCTTCCGCGTAGCGGACGACACCCTCCCAAGTTCCCTGATTAAAGGATTTATCGTCAATTCCGCCTGTATCCGTTACTAATCCGACGTTGATTTTTTCTTCTGCAGGTACGGACTCTTCTTCAGCCGGCGTTTCATCTGCCGGAGTTTCTTCAGCCGGTGGTTCTACAGGTTGGGGGGCCGGTGGTTCGCTCGTGCATGCTGTAAGTGAAAGAATCAGCAATAGCACCAGTGACAGTGACAAAAGTTTCTTCATGTATTTCCTCCCTTATTGTTTGATATCATTCTACACCTTGTTTGCTATATTCTCAACTTATTCGATTTTAAACGACGATTACCGC
>JAAYOV010000053.1 GCA_012520095.1 Tissierellia bacterium
AATAAATCTCTCTCCAAACCAAGGTTGAAACCCGACAGGCTTCTCCTGTGAGGCCAGAAATGCAGATCGGATCGATCTTCCCAAAAAGGAAGCACGATGCGCTTGAAGAACATTGAGGTTGTCACACCAAGCTCCCCGTCAAACATGGCGGCTTTGATATTCACCAGAATCGAGGCTTCCCTCTCCTTGTTTTCATGGCTCTGTTTCATCACGGCATCCTGTCACATGGGCAAGAAGGGGCTAAAATTGAAGGAGGGGCATAGGTTTGCTTAAAAATATAGAATCCATCTTATAGGTGTTCATTTTTCTTGATAGTGTGTAAAGTTTAGCGTAAAGTGTAACTAAGGGGTAGGGTAATGGCTACGAAAAAAAAAGATCTTACGAACGGACCTTTGTCTGCGGTACTCTTTCAAGTACGGTACACACCAATACTCAATATTGAAAGATACATTCCAGCGATACAGGATTATTGTCGAAAAGCGGGTTTCCCGCTGATCAATAGGATGCGGGGTGATATGATACATATCAACCAAAATGGGGAAATTGAGAAAATCGCTATCGAACAATGGGTGTTTGCTTCAGCTGATTATCAAAGAACACTGATTATTGATACGGAGAAACTTACCTTTCAGGTGTTCGATCTATCCAATTATGTCTTTAAGGAATTGCTTGATACTTTCATACAGTTTATGCATAAGATTGATACTCTTGTTGAGATCTCTTTGATTAATAGAATAGGTCTTCGGTTCATTAACACCATTGAGGAGAAACCTGAGTTGGGGTGGCGACGTGCAATAAAGCCTGAGTTTCAAGGATATCCGTTTCCGGATGATGTGGATTGGGCTGATAAAGAGTTGTTCTCTTGGACTCTCCAAAAAAATGTGAAATTAATCGAACCGAATATATGGAGTAACTTTTATGCACGGATATATCAGGATGCCACTGGAAGAAAGTATCCAGGAGATATTATCCGTGATCCTGACGGAGACATTGATTATGTTTCTTCAAAATCTTTGGTTACCTACATTGATCTGGATCATTTCATTTTGTTTTCAAATGAAGAAAAGGAAGTGATTATACCTAAGATAAAGGAGATTTTTGTTGCTTTGCACAAAGTGATTGAGAGTGTCTTTTTCTCATCCCTCATTACGAAAGAGGCGGAACAAGTATGGTCAAAATAGCTATCGACCAAGGGCAGAATACGGATTCACGGTTTGTTCCTTCATGGTCTTCAAGAAATGTGGATGCTAGTAGTAGCTTGAGAGCTCAAGTCATTTATTATTCTGAAATTATGCAGAATGATGAACAACTTATGAGATATCTTATGATGAATGGTACTGCGTATAAGATGGTTCCAGCTATATACTCTTTTTTTTCTCAAAGGACTTTCAATAATGAGACTGTGGCTTTTGAAGCTAAACAGAGGGCAGTTGTTACTGATATACACGAGCAATTCAACAACCTTCATCGGTTCTTTCAATTCAGGAAGACTGAATGGGCTCAGATATTTGGAGTCAGCCGGGTCACCATCTACGGCTGGCTGGATAAGTCGATGGAACCTTCTGGTGCGAATAAGAAGCGAATTGAGCAATTATACCAAATACTATGTGAAGTAACCGATAGAACTTCCAAGGATACTATTCAGTTGTATGTTCATCATCATATCGCAAAGCTGAATGCCTCATTGTTTGAAGTGCTTTCATCGAATAATGCTTTTATGGAGCAACGTGATTCCATCATCCAGGGTATAGGAGAACTACTGGAAAGATCTCGGAGAAAAAAGCAGGAATTGGATAGGCTGACCGAAACAAAGAAACCATCAGATGCTACATTGGCATATAATCTGGATACACTTTTTTCTTAGAAAGAAGGACAATGGGTGTGGAAGAGACTGTATACAAACGAATAGAACGCTTGGGCTGGAAGCAAGGACTTGTGTTTGATGGGGAACAAAAAGATGCACTAATACGCAATGCTACTGAGAAATTCCCTTGGATAGATGAAACAGATTCGTTGATTCTATTCACCCAAGATTGCGATTTACTGCATCATTCTCTTGAAAACGAACCGTTTGTTGAGTTTCTTTGCGCACAATCCATTGAAACGAGTGATATCAATTTGGTATATGGAAAAAATCCGCGCAGATTACAGGTGAAAGATTCACAGAATACTTGGTTTCAAGTGCAAATGCCTCATCGAATACGTATCTCCAAGGATGTGATTGATGAAAATTTTCCGGTTTCTAAAAAGAAACTTACCGAGGAATCCCTATCGACACTGGTTTCTTGGTTATCCAAAAGGTATAGCCGACCTGCATTCCCTGATCGTTTTAATAAGCATCTTTCAACTATTAAGAATCTTGATAGCAAGCTTAAGAGGCTTAATCAATCGTATCCTTTAATCAAGAGTTTCTACTTTTATCTTGATCCTTTTTCAGAGATATCGCCTACCGAAAAGTACAGTTTGGTAATTCAGGTTCTCTTGGATGGTCGTTCATTGGGTAATGAGTGTGAAGTGAATATGAAAACGGATATTGAGAAAGAAGTAGAAAATCTCTTTACACAACCACATATTGCTATAGACGGCGTAGACTGTTTATTTGAAGACGAGATGACTGTTTTTCATCTTTCCTATTTTAAATTCTGGGATAAGGAATATTTGAGTAGGCGTTATGGTTTTATTCAATGATTGTTTTTCCACGAACTATGGTTTAATGAAGGATGCCCTCAAAGACAAAAGTCGCTTCGCTACGCATAAAAGTCTTTCTAAGTAAAGCGGGTAGAGAAATCTCATCCGGAGTACATGAGATCTTAAGTGATTTGGTAAGTGAAGCAGTAAAGAAGGCCATCCGGGGACGACACGCCTGTCGTATCCTGTTTTTATTCGGGCTTCTGTAATGTACATGATTTGCTATCCAAAGTAATTAACTTCGCTGTTGGTGTGGAATCTGTGATAGTATGTTTCACTAAGAGGGTAGGCTATTATTAGTCATATCCGGTAACGTATTTTCTCAATGGTCGAATGGGAGTTGGCTCATGAAGGATATTTTTGAGTATCGGGATAATCTGATTGAATCCTTTTCGGAGTTTTCCAGAAGTTTTACCAGAGTATCCGCATCGGATATCAAAGAAGTACTTGATGAAGAGTATGGAAATGGCCGGTTCTGGCCGGAACCCTTGATCCAAGTCAATCCTCACTATAAGAAAGCACATACCATCACCGAACTGGTGCAGCTCGGTTTGCTCCATCCACTTTGTGATGCTCTGTTCAGAATCAAAGGGAACACGCTTACACTCTTCAATCATCAGGAACAGGCGATCCGGAAAGCCCATAGTAAACAGAGCTATGTGCTCACGACAGGAACCGGATCCGGTAAGAGTCTGGCATTCTTTATTCCCATCATAGATGCGATCATCAAAGGCAAGGAACAGGACAGTACTCCCAGAACAAGAGCGATTATCGTGTATCCGATGAACGCACTTGCCAACAGCCAGTTGGGAGAGAT
>JAAYOV010000054.1 GCA_012520095.1 Tissierellia bacterium
AGCGAGGAATATATGTCTCCAGAGTAGATGAGATAAACGGGAATTATCTCACTACTTTTGATATACGCATGAAAGAGCCCAACAGAGAACCCGTGATGAACACGGCGGAACTTCACACCATAGAGCATATAGGCGCGACATTTTTAAGAAATCACGAAGAGTGGAAAAATGAAGTTATCTACTGGGGTCCCATGGGATGCAGGACAGGTCTGTACTTGATACTCAAGGGTAAGCTCGAATCAGAAGAGATCGTCGAGCTGATGAGAGCGTTATTCAAGCATATCTCTCAATATGAGGGAGAGATCCCCGGAGCCAAGCCTGAAGAGTGCGGCCTGTACTCAGACCAGAATTTGCCGATGGCAAGGTATGAGGCACAGAAGTATCTCAAAGAGGTGCTGAACAATATAAAGAAAGAAAATCTGGAGTATCCGAGATAGGTCAAGTTAAGTACGAAATATGGGATATCTTTCTATGTATAATGAGAAAAGAGGGGCTTAATAGATACAATAAGTCTGAGAGTATGATAGTCTCGTATACATCTAAAACGACAAATCCTTTATTTGCAAGGTGTTGCAAGAGAGATTCAATAACAATGAATATCGCACAACAAAGAACTTGTGGTTTTTTATTTTTCGAACTTTTTAAACTTAATCTTACAGGTGTAAGAAATAGTCTTACGTGCTACAATTATCTTATAAAAAAGTCAAAAGAATGATTTCTACATCTAAAAGGAGATAGATTGTATGCAGGACTATGGAAAAATAATTTTTAAAATTGATCAAGTCTTGGAAGAAAAAAATATAAGCAAAAATAAACTAGAAAAAGAAGCTAAACTCCAAAGGACACAACTTAACTCATATTGTAACAATAAGGTAAAACGGTTGGACTTGGAGACTATCGCGAAAATTTGTCATGTTTTAGATTGTAGGATTGAAGATATTATGGAGTATAAGCGATGATCACAAGAGAAAAGAGCACTGACCTTTGGGTTTATGATTTATTAAAAGAAGCAGATATTCAACTTGATCCTCAAGGGTCGTCTATTAAAGAGATAAGAGAAGCATTAAAAACGGCTTCAAAACGAGGTACAGGAAATGTTGGGTTTCCTGAATATATTGGTGTCGTTAAAGATTTTTTGATTGTAATTGAGGATAAATCGTCAGTATCTTTTCATGAAAATAGAACTAGAGATGATCTTTTAGCAGAAGATTCTGAATCTATATGTAATTATGCTGTTAATGGAGCTTTGTTTTACGGAAAACATTTATCAATGAATACTTCTTATAAGAAGATTATAGCCATAGGTGTTTCAGGAAATGAGAAGCGTCATAGAATTTCACCATTATTTATAGATGAGCGACAAAACTATAAAGAACTTCCAGAAACAGAGGGCTTTATACTTTTTAACGAAGATAATATCGATGAATATTACATCAAAGAAATTCTTCAAGAAGATACAGCCGAAGAAAAAGAAACAAAAGAAATTTTAAAAGATGCAGCTGAATTACATGAAGATTTAAGAAATTATGGAAGTATCCAAGATAAGGATAAACCTTTAATTGTTTCGGGAATTTTACTTGCTCTAAGAGAAGCTGATTTTGGAAATTTTTCAGTAGATAATCTTATTGGAGATACTAATGAACAAACTACAGATGGTCAAAAAATCTATAAGGCAATAAAGGATAACTTAGATAGGGCAAATGTTTCTCCACAAGTGAAGAAAGATAAGCTTTTAAGTCAATTCTCAGTGATAAGAGACAACACCTTAATAAATGAAATCAATAGCACTTTGGGGAAAACACCTCTAAAGCATTACACAGAATTTTTACAAAAACGTGTTTACCAAAGCATTCGATATAATAGAGATGGAGAAGATTATCTTGGTAGATTCTACGGAGAGTTTATGTCCTATTCCGGGGGAGATGGGCAATCTTTAGGAATAATACTTACTCCAAAACATATTACGAATCTCTTCTGTGATCTACTTGATGTCAAATCAAATGATATTGTATTTGACCCATGTTGTGGAACTGGTGGCTTCCTTATCTCTGCTATGCACGATATGTTAAGTCAAACAGAAGGTGTAGAGGAAAGACGAAGAATTAAGAAAAATCAGGTGTTTGGTGTCGAGTCTCAATCTTATATGTTTACTATTGCTACAACTAATATGATTCTTAGAGGAGATGGTAAGAGCAATTTAGAAAATGCTGACTTCTTAAAATTGAATCCTGCAAAAATTCAAAAAGAATGGCATCCAACAATAGGAATGATGAATCCACCATATTCACAAGGTTCAAAGACGAATTCAGACCTTTATGAGATTTCATTTACTGAGAACCTGTTGGATTGTATGGTTGAGGATGGAAAAGTAGCTATCATTGTTCCTCAGTCTACTATGACAGGCAAAACAAAAGTAGAACAAGAAATAAAAGCGAATATTCTAAAAAAGCATACTTTAGAAGGTGTTATAACTTTAAATAAGGACACTTTTTATGGCGTTGGGGTTAATCCTTGCATTGCTATTTTTACAGCATGGGTTCCTCATTATAAGGAAAAAGTCTGTAAGTTTATTAATTTTGAAAATGATGGTTATGTTGTTGCTAAGCACGTAGGTTTAGTAGAAACTCCAAACGTAAAAGATAAAAGACAGCATCTTCTTGATGTATGGAATGATGTAATCGAAACCGAAACAAAATTTTGTGTGAAGACGACTATTGAACCTGACGATGAATGGTTACATTCTTTTTACTATTTCAATGATGAAATCCCTTCAGATGAAGACTTTAGAAATACCATTGCAGACTATATTACTTTTGAAGTTAATATGATTACCCATGGCAGGGGATATCTATTTGGAGTGGAGAGTAACAAGGAATATTCAATAACAGAAGATGAAATGCTATTAGTAGCTGAAGACGGTGATGAATATGAAGAGTAATTTAACTCTAGACCAAGTTATATGGAAACCTATTAAAGTAAAAGAATTGTTTTCTGATATTTATCGTGGCAAAAGACATATAGAAAAACATAGAGAATCAGGGGAAATTCCATATTATTCTGCAAGTTCATTTAATAATGGTGTTACAGATTTTATTTCTAACCCATTATTCAAAGATAGGGATAAATTAGTAGTGACAACTTTCTGTGATTGTTATTATGCTCAAGGGGATTTTACTGCAAGTGATGAAATGACTATATTAGATCATCCTCGTCTAAATAAAGAATCAGGGCTATTTCTTTCTCAGTTAATTAAAGCAAATAAGAGTAAGTTTGCTTTTGGTAGAAAAGCATTTTCTGAAAGAATAAAAGAACAAATAATGTTGATACCTGTAACAGACCAAGGTGGCCCACACTGGAACTTCATGGAGCAATACATCAAACAAGAGCAAAAAGAAATTGCTCAAAAGGTTATAAATTACTATGAACAAAAAATATTAGAAACAGGATTTGATTTGGTGGGATTAGAAGAAGTTGAGTGGGAAGTTTTTCCTTTTGATAAAGTTTTTAGGAAAATTCAAAGAGGCAGAAGACTAAAAAAAGATGACCATATAGAAGGTGATGTCCCTTATGTATCGTCTACGTCATTAAATAATGGAGTTGATGGATTCATAGGTAATGACTATAAAGTTAGAAAGTTTAAAAACAACTTAACTCTTGCTAATAGCGGCAGTGTTGGTTCCTGCTTTTATCATGAGTATGAATATATAGCTAGTGATCACGTAACATCATTAACTCTTGAAAATGCAGATAAATACATTTATTTATTTATGGCAACCATTGTTAAACGCCTTGAAGAAAAATATTCATTTAATAGAGAAATTAATGATAAAAGAATACGAACAGAAAAACTGATACTGCCTGTAGATGAAAATGGAAACCCATACTGGGATTATATGAGTAAATTCATGCAAATAATAGAAGCAGAAAAGCTCGAAAAAGCCCTTGAATACATATATTCATATATATATATATATATATATATGAATTAGCCATTTTAAGAGGGTTGCAACTACTGTCTCTTGAAGAAAAAGAATGGAAAGAATTTTGGCTTGAAGATATTGTTTCAATTGAATCTGGTATAGATATTTATGCTAGAGAAAGAATTGATGGAGCTACCCCGTATGTAACTGCTACAGCACAAAATAATGGTATTGGTTATTTTGTTGATAATGAAAATAAAACGATAGAAGAAAAATGTATAAGTGTTAATCGTAATGGTTCAGTAGGATATGCTTTTTATCATGACTATCCTGCTCTATTTGGAAATGATACAAGAAAGCTTATTCCTAACTGTAGGAATAAATATGTATCTTTATTCTTGACTAGAGTTATCACAAACCAAAAAGAAAAGTATGGCTATGGTTATAAAATGGGTACAGCAAGATTAAAAAGACAAAAGATTTTATTACCAATAAATGATGAAGGTAGTTTAGATTTTGACTATATGAAAAAATTTATGCAAATAAAAGAAATAGAAAAACAGTACAAAGTATTAGAGTATTATTATAGACTATTAAAAACTTAAAGGTGGAGATTTAGCTAAGGGAATAATTATGTAATGACCACAGTTGTGCCTGGTCTTATAAAACTCGGAAAAACAGGTAGTGATAATTTCGTAAGGTTGATAGACTTTTACTTTTTCATGGGTATATTTTCTGGAGAGCAATTTCGTCGTAACTAAAAGCGATTGCCTCAATAGCTATGTCGTCTGGAATATTTTTTAAAGTGTCGTGTATATAGAGTAGTTCTCCCGGTTTGAGTGATGAGTTCAGAAAAAAGGGTTTTATGCCATCCTCAAAGTCGGACGAGCGAAGAATCATCATAAATTCGTCGATTTCCACATCCGTTTTGTTGAGAACAGGAATATAGACTTCTCCGTTTTCCCAGATTTCTGCCGTGAAGACGGAATCCCTGAATTGCTCAGGTGTTAGTCCTGAATCCGGAAGCGTTTTGTCGCCGGGGGATTCGAGACATATAATGTTGTTTGCTTGCTCTTCTCGCGGAGCTTCTGCGGGTTTAGATGCATCAGATGTTTTTGAGCATGAAAAAAGCATTGTCACCAAAAGAAGAAAAACAATTATTCTTTTCATCAGACACCTCCGAGGTTTATTTTTTGACCGTTTATATAAAGCGTGTCGCCATACTTGCCGCGATAATCCGCGATTGCCGCACGGAAAAAGTCTTCTGTTATGCCGAGCGAATCGATAAGATCGTATATATCGTTACACTGGCCGAGGATTTCGAGCGGTAAAAGCTGCCCATAAGCCCATGCACGCGCTCTTAGTTCTTGTCGGACATTATTAGGTTTATACAGGTCGGTTATATCGCCGACTGTAAAGTATTTATGCCCGATCTCCTCATAGGCGATACACAGCTTCTCGGCGTTAGAAAGGTCTTTTTTTATGCCGATAGAGCCGTTTATATATATCCCTTTCAGCTGGAGAAAGTCGTGCTCTGTTATATCGTGATCGTCGAGGAGTATTTCATATCTTGTCATCGTTTACTAATTAAAAATTCCTTAAACTTTATAAGATCAAGCTTTTCAGCTTCTGTTAGTTCATCAAATTCTGAATGTGTGGCGATTGTGTCAGGTGCGTCTCTTCCCACGAGGTAGTCTATATCAACTTGAAATATGTTTGCCATCTCGATCAGTACAGTTAAAGACGGCTCTCTTCTCCCGGCGAGATAAGAGCCGATCAGACTTTGAGTGCGTCCGAGTTTTTCCGCGAGTTCTGTTTGAGTCATTCCGGAGTCGGCAAGTAGAGCGGCGAGCCGTTTTCTGAAAATTTCTTTCCGATCCATAATTCCTCCTTTTTTATTACAATAACACTCTGAGTAATAATCCGCAACTTAATAGAACCATTAGAAAATAGCACAAAAAGCAGTTGTACTGCTACCGTACTTATAGCACTATAGTATTACAAAGAAAACCAATAGAGGAGGTAGAAATGATCACGGCGGATACGGACATGAAAATGTATTCAATGACACCTGCGCAGTATTAGGAGTTAAAGTTTCATATGCAAGGCTTAATGTAGAAAAGAGGGAGTAATGCATTCATTAAGAGAGATGCGCCATAAACAGAATATTTCCGTAAAAGAAATTGCGGAGGAAGCGAGGGTTTCGGAAAGAATGATCCACGCCAATGAGGCTGGATCAAAAAGAGCGTTTCTGAAAACCCTGCAAAAACTGTGCGGAAATTTTCTGAGGCTTGATCCACAAGTTATTTTTATACAAAAACAGAACGGAGAGTTATAATGCAGAATGCAGAGTCATTATTCACGCTCAAAGAAGCGTGGAGAAAACTGAAGATCGGAGAGAAAAAGCTTCGCGAATATCGACAAAGCGGAGTGATTAGAACTCTCACCATCGGTGGCAAGCTGATGATCACTGAAAGTGAAATCCAGCGATTTATCGCTGCAGAAAAGAGGAGACAATGGAAGGAAAATTGAACGTTTATCAAAAAACATTAGACATCCAACCAAGCTTCTAGCGCCGAAAGACAACTACAATGAATTCGGGTCTGAGAGTAGTGTAGTTTCGTAAGGTTGGTAGACCTCGCTTGATCATCACTGTTCCGCAATCTGGAAGCTGACTTTTGCATTTTGCAACCAAGAAAATAGTCGGCTTTGTTTTTATTTGAATAGAGAGGGTAACTTAAAAAGTATAAATTTATCGGAGTGTAGAATGACAAAACGTGAAGTCATAGCGCGTATAGAAGAAATAAAAGAGTTGCACAGCATCAAGAACAATGAGGTCAATTCCCTGATGAAGATCACCTATGAGGATTACTCGGAGGAGACGGGCGAGATGACGGTGTCCTTCCCTGTCGATGAGTGGATGTCAAATCCCGGAGGTTTGATGCATGGTGGTGTCATTGCGACTGCGTTTGACATTGCTCTAGGGTATCACACGCTTGTCGTGGAGAGGGAAAAGGCCATTGTCACGACAAATCTCAGTATTCAGTATCTTAAGCAGATTCCGCTGGGTTCTCGTTTTGTAGTCAAGTCGAAGATGACACGAAACGGAAAAAGCCTCGTCCATCTCCATGCAGAAGGTTTCGTCGAAGGCAGCGATGAGATTGTGGCCACTTCTACCTGTACGTATATGAAGCTTGATAGCGGGGTCAATGCCGGCACGAAGATGAAAGTTTAATGCTTTATTCTTTGAGTATAAATCTATAGAGAGTTCGCTTATTGAAGGAGGGAAGAAAATGAAAGATTGTCCGTTATGTCAAATTCCTGTGTTGAAGATTGAAAAGGGGACGAAGGAAAACCCCGGTTTCTCTTTTCAGCTCAATCTCGGCTGGATGGTACCGCTATTTATTGCTGTAATGATTATCAAGACCATCGCAAAAGCAGTAGACAAAAGAACGAAGTAGTTATTTCATCGCCTCGGGAATCCGGGGTTTTTCTTTTTTTGTAAAGTATTGATATAATACATAGTATGAATATTTTGGGAGGAACATTTGGATATATATAAGCAGATTGCAAAAGAATTGGGGATTTCCCAAAAACAGGTAGCCGATACGATTGTACTTCTCGATGAGGGGAATACGATTCCCTTTATTTCCCGCTATCGCAAAGAGGTCACCGGAGACTTAAGCGACACGCAGCTTCGAGATCTCGATGCGAGGCTGACCTATCTTCGCAGTCTTGAAGAGCGCAGAGACGATGTCTTGCGCCTCATGGAAGAGCTCGGCGTACTGACGGAGGAGCACAGACTTGCGCTTGAGAAGGCTACTTCTCTTCAGGCTATTGAGGACATCTATCGACCCTATCGGCCGAAGAAGAGGACGCGGGGGATGGTTGCGCGTGAAAAAGGACTGAAGCCGCTTGCTGAATTTTTGTTGGCTGCTCCTGTGAGCGAACAAGAGATAGAAGCGTATCTTGCTGAATTTCTTCCAACCCTTGAGACGGAACTGGCCGCTGAAGAGGCCCTCTTTGGCGCACAGGACATTATTGCCGAGGATATGTCCGATGATATCAAAAACCGCAAGCTGATCCGCGACGATGCGGTGCGAAGAGGTGTGATGGAGAGCTCTCTGAAGGGAGAGGATGCAGGAAATTATTCCATGTATGCGGAGTTTTCCGAAAAGATCCGCAATCTCAAAGCCCATAATATCCTCGCTCTGTTTCGAGGAGAGAAAGAAGATGTTCTGCGTTTGAAGATCGTCCTCAGTGATGACTACAATGTCGAGAGTATAGCTCGAGGATATCTACAAAAGGACAGCGCCGCCAATGTCTATATCCAAGAAGCGGTGGAAGACGGATACAAAAGACTCCTTCTTCCCTCGATTGAGACGGAAATTCGAAACGCCTTAAAAGAGATGGCCGATGAAGAGTCGATCAAGGTGTTCTCCACCAATCTCGAGCCCTATCTGATGCAGCCGCCTCTTAAGGATTCTGTCGTTCTTGGATGGGATCCGGGCTATCGAACCGGCTGCAAGCTGGCCGTCATCAATGAGCTCGGCGAAGTGCTTGATCATGCGACGGTATTTCCCACAAAGCCTCGTGAAGACATCGACGGGAGCATCAGAGTACTTCGCTCCTTGATTCGAGGTTACGGAGTCCATGTCATCGCCATCGGAAACGGCACGGCTTCGCGCGAGAGCGAGCAGTTCGTGGTGGATTTTATCCGAAATGAGGGCGTAAATGTTCAATATACGATCGTCAATGAAAGCGGAGCCTCCATCTACTCGGCAAGCCCCCTTGGAAACGAAGAGTTCCCGAATCTCGATGTGACCGTGCGGGGAGCCATTTCCATCGCCAGGCGCCTGCAAGACCCCCTTGCAGAGCTTGTAAAGATCGAGCCCAAGCATATCGGGGTGGGACAGTATCAGCACGATGTCAATCAGAAACAACTCAGCAGCGCCCTTGAAGGCGTCGTGGAAAACTGCGTCAACCGAGTCGGCGTCAATGTCAACCAGGCGTCGAGGAGCCTTTTAAGCTACGTCTCCGGAATTACGCCCTCTATTGCAAAAAACATATTGGCGCATAAGGATCAGATCGGAGGTTTTACGAGCCGCAAGGAGATTTTGGATGTCAAAGGAGTCGGGCCGAAGACGTTTGAGCAGTGCGCCGGATTCCTGCGCATTCCCGAGAGCTCAGATCCTCTTGACAACACGGCCGTGCACCCGGAGAGCTATGAAATTGCAAGAGAGTATATGAATCAAGATCTTCGAAGGCTCGATGTGAAAAAAGAAGCTTCCTTGGCAGGAGTGGGAGAGCTGACGCTCAAAGATATCTTTGAAGAACTTTCCAAACCGGGACGCGATCCCAGAGACGAGCTTCCCGGAGTCCTGTTTCGAAAAGATGTTTTGAGCATAGATGATCTCGAGATCGGGATGGAACTTCAGGGGACGGTCAGAAATGTCGTCGCCTTCGGAGCGTTTGTCGATATAGGCATTAAAAATGACGGGCTCGTTCATATCTCGCAATTAGCTGACAGATATGTCAAGGATCCGTCTGAGGTCGTCAAAGTGTCCGATATTGTCAAGGTGCGCATCATCGGGGTGGACAAGGAGCGGGGGAAGGTATCGCTGTCTATGCGTTCACCTTCTCGAAATTGATATCGCCTTTTCAGGACATTTGAGCACACAGATATGGCAGCTGATGCAGCGGCCTTCATCGAGGTGGAGATATCCCCGCATGGTGTCAAGCACCCCCATGGGGCAGGCGTTTACGCAGGCTCCACATAATGTGCATTTGCTTTCATCGATTTGGATCATCGTTTCCTCCGCCTTCATTGTATCCAATGGCATGAGAAATTCCAAGAGCCGATGTGTTTTCGGATTCGTTGACACTCTTGCATTTGCGTTGCTATAATCGTCATGAAAGAATGGACAGATGAAGCGCTCAAATTTTTATGGGCTGCCGTCCGAAGTATTCCAGTAATTTATGTCAGCGGCTTGGCCAAAAGCCGCTTTCTTTAGGAGGAACACATGCTGATCAAAGAACTGCTGGCAAAGCCGGAAGAGTTTTTGCAAAAACCCCTGGTTCTCTCCGGATGGATCCGGAACAAACGCCTGTCTTCAAATGTGGGCTTTATTGAGCTCAACGACGGAAGTCAGATGCAACCCTTGCAGGTCGTCTTTTCGCCGGATCTTCCCAATTATGAAGAGATCGATCATCTTGGACTGTCTTCCACCATTGAAGTGCACGGCACATTGGTTCCTTCCCCCGCTGCCAAGCAGCCGTATGAGATCGCCGCGACGAAGATCGTCGTGCTCGGAGAGAGTGACAAAGACTATCCCCTTCAGAAAAAACGCCACACACTTGAATTTTTGCGAACAATAGAGCATCTGCGCCCCAGAACCAATATGTTCCAGGCGGTTTTTCGCATGAGAAGCGTGCTCGCCTTTGCGGTGCATGAGTTCTTCCAAGACAGAGGATTTATTTATGTCCATACTCCCCTGATCACCGGAACCGATGCCGAGGGAGCCGGAGACATGTTCCGCGTCACGACATTGGATATGGATAATCCCCCGCTCCTCGATGATGGGACGGTGGACTATAGTAAAGATTTCTTCGGGAAGGAGACATTCCTGACTGTTTCCGGCCAGCTTGCGGTAGAGCCGTTTGCCCTGGCATTTGGAAAAGTGTACACCTTCGGTCCTACGTTCCGTTCCGAAAACTCCAATACGCCTCGCCACGCTTCCGAGTTCTGGATGATCGAGCCGGAGATGAGCTTCTGTGATCTGGAGTGCAACATGCAGGTCGTCGAAGACATGATCAAGCATCTTGTTCAGGCGTGTCTGGAGAGGGCTCCGCAGGAGATGCAATTCTTTAACGACCGATTTGACAATACTCTTATTGCGCGCATGAAAGATGTCGTGGAAAAGCCTTTCCAAAGAGTGACCTATACAGAGGCGATCAAGATTCTCCTGGCTTCGGGACAGAAGTTTGAATACCCCGTCAAGTGGGGAATGGATATTCAGACCGAGCATGAGAAATATCTGGCAGGTGAGCACTTCCGAGGTCCTGTCTTTGTCACGGATTATCCCAAAGCTATTAAAAGCTTTTATATGAAGCAAAACCCCGACGGAAAGACCGTTCGCGCCATGGACCTTTTAGTTCCGGCTGTCGGAGAAATCGTCGGCGGATCAGAGCGCGAGGAGAATTATGAATTGCTGAAACAGGCCATAGAAGAGCGCGAGATGAATATGGATAATTACGAGTGGTATCTCGATCTTCGCCGCTTCGGAACGGCCGTTCACTCCGGTTTTGGACTGGGATTTGAACGTATGCTGCAATATGTCACAGCGGTCGCCAATATCCGAGACGTCATTGCGTATCCGAGGACACCCAGAAACGCCAATTTCTAATCCGGAGCGTAAAAGCGGTTGATAGCAAAGACCGACATTGTCACCTGCGATAGAATGGATGATTCCATTGAGTCGGAAAAGATGTCATGAATCGAAAGAGAATAGAAATGGGGGAGCACATTGAAGAAAATTCTGATTACAGGATCGACGGGACAAATAGGAGTTGATTTGGCTGAAAGGCTCCGCGAAATCTATGGGCAAGACAATGTCATTACTTCCGCCCGCGGAGTCAGCGCTCAAATCCCTGAAGACCCTCTCTTTGAACGTCTTGATGTGACAGACGGGAAGGCGTTTTACGAGATTGCAAAGAAGCACAATGTCGATACGATCTTGCATTTAGCTGCGGTGCTTTCTGCTGTAGGCGAACAGAACCCCGAGCTTCTGTGGCACATTAATATGGGCGGACTCCAAAATGCTCTTGACGTGGCCAAAGAATTGGGCACGTCTCTGTTTGTTCCCAGCTCCATCGGCGCTTTCGGCCCGTCCACCCCGAAGGTAAACACTCCTCAAGTTACGATTCAAAGACCTGCGACCGCCTATGGCGTCAGCAAGGTGGCCGGGGAGCTCTTGTGCGATTACTACCATCTGAAGTATGGCCTCGATACCAGAGGTGTCCGCTTTCCCGGACTCATCTCCTATAAAGCTCTTCCGGGAGGGGGAACGACGGACTACGCTGTCCACATCTATTATGATGCCCTGAGGAAGGGAAGCTATACTTCCTTTATTGCAGCCGGGACGAAGATGGACATGATGTATATGCCCGATGCGGTGGAGTGCATCATCGAACTCATGGAAGCCGATCCTTCGAAGCTTATCGACAGAAATGCTTTCAACGTCTCATCCATGAGCTTTGATCCGGAAGAACTTAAAGAGTCGATTCAGAAGGTGATGCCTGAATTCACTCTTGATTATGATGTCGATCCGGTTCGCCAGGCGATTGCCGAGAGCTGGCCCGACAGCTTGGACTGCTCAGAAGCGAAAAAACAGTGGGGATTCAATCCTAAATATGATCTCGATGCGATGACGGTCGACATGCTTGAAAAACTGGCTGCCAAAGGAATCGCCTCAGAGAAGTAAGAGTAAAGACGGGCTCTAAGAAAAGATCGGAGACGAATCGTCAAGAAGAGGAAGGTTCTTATGAGGAGGCAAGAAGTCAATTACGCGGATTATTCTATCATTCAATTCTTGCAGGAAGTCGCTTGCGGACAATATGCTCCGGGCGGAGGCTGCGTGACGGCGCTCGTAGGAGCTTTGTGCACCGCCTTAATCGAGATGATCACCAATCTCACTGTCGACAGGAAGAAATATGCCGCTTATTCCGACGAGATGAAGATGGTGCGCACAGAAGTGAGTCTTCTTCGGGAAGATCTGATTCACTTTATTGACGATGATGCCAAGAGCATCCAGCGAGTATTGGATGCTCAGAAAATGCCTGACAAAACGGAAGAAGAGAGGAAGGAAAAGAAAACGGAATTGGAGCAGGCTCTATATAACGCCTCGCTCATCCCTCTCAATGTCGCTCGCAAATGCTTAGAGACTTTTGCCTTTGTCGATGTCGTCATAAAGCGCGGCAATGTCAACGCCGCGACGGATGCAAAGGTGGCGGCCGTCCTCCTTCGTAGCGCCATCTACGGCGCCATCTACAATGTGCAGACAAATATTGATAGACTTGCCGACAGTTCGCTTGTTTTCGAGCTGTCTTCAGAAATACAGGACATATTATTGCGTGCAGATGAGTTTGAGCGCAGAGCCATACATCACAGAAAAGAAGGAGAGACTTATGATCAGAATCGTCGGTGACAGCAGTTTGGATTTGACGGAAGAATTCCATCACGGTGAATTTGTTGCCAAGGTCCCGTTCCGCATTATGCTGGATGGAGTTGAATGGCGTGACACACCCGACATAGACATGGAGGCGTTTCGCAAAGCTATGTCGGAGGCAAAGCATTTTCAGACGGCTTGTGGTTCACCTCAGGAGTTCTATGACATTTATGACGGAGAGGGAGACGTTTTTGCCTTGACGATCACCTCCAAACTCTCCGGCTCTTACAATGCCGCTGTTTTAGGCAAGCAGCTCTATCAGCAGGATTATCCCGACAAGAAGATTCATGTCGTGGACACCCTCAGCACGTCGACGGCCGCTGCTCTCATATACATGAAAATACGGGAACTAATTGATAAAAAAATCAGCTTTGAGGAAATACGAGATGAAGCGGAGGCTCTTGCCAAAAGCATGCGCACATTCTTTATCTCGCAGAGTCTGGAGAATCTTCGAAAAGCAGGAAGGCTCAGCAATATTGCCGGCATCATAGGAAAACTGCTTCGCTTTATGCCCGTTATGGGATCTGATAACGGCGTCATAGTGCCTTATGGGATCGCAAGAGGAAAGAAGAGGGCCTTTGAGAAGCTGGTAGATCTGATTGAAGAGAAGGCAGAAAACGTCACGGAAAAAGTGCTTGCCATCTCTCATGCCGACAATCTCGAAGATGCG
>JAAYOV010000055.1 GCA_012520095.1 Tissierellia bacterium
GATTGATACCGATATGCTGGCCGATGATGCGCGGCTCAATAAAGTTCCTGGTGATGACGATCAAAATATAGAGTACCGCGGCTAAAACGGAATTCGTATAGTTTGCATAGATCAAATGGTAGAGCAGAATCGGCAGCAAGATGGCACCGGCTCCAAACAAGGGAAGTCCATCGAAGAAAGCAAGGAAGATCCCCATGAGAAGTGGATTGGAAAAACCCATGATCAAAAAGAAAATCGTGGATATGATGGCTGCG
Organism: Tissierellia bacterium; assembly: GCA_012520095.1. Classification (GTDB taxonomy): domain Bacteria; phylum Bacillota; class Clostridia; order Peptostreptococcales; family Acidaminobacteraceae; genus DUVM01. The sequence continues at coordinate 255 of JAAYOV010000055.1, forward strand.
ACGGTCATGATGATCGCCTGCGCTTTTAGCCAAGACATCAGGCCGCTTCGGGTATACTGCTTAATATTAATGAAGAAGCCGTGAATGACGGGTCTCTTTTTCAGCCATTTTCTAAGATATGTGTATACCGCTGTATATTCAAGGGAGATATAGTAGCTGGAAATGACGGTGATGATGACAAGAAGCAGAATTCCCGGCAGGCTCCTTGCAAAGTTGAAGACGGTGCTGATGATGGGCGCCGGGGAGAAAGAGAGGAGATTTCCGGGCGCTCGCATCTGTTCGATGAACTCTTCAAAGGAGATGGTAAATATATTCGGATAGCGGTACTGAAGAGTCCAGTACAGATTTTCAGCCGATATCATCACATCTGTGCCGAGGTTTTCAAAGAAATTTGTCAGCATGGGAATGGAGTGCTGCAGACTGTTAAAGAGGAAGTAGAGGATTCCACCTACGATTCCGATGACAAGAAGCAGGGAGACAAGAGAAGCGAGGGGCTGCGGAAATTTCAACCGGTCTCGCAGAAGTCTCGTCAGCGGATAGGCAATGGAGGCAAGCACAAAACCGATGAGAAAAGGCATCATCAGCCCGACCAGCCAAAAACCGAAGCGCAGAAGAAAATATGCGCCAAGAAGTCCCAATGCAAAGATGAGTATTTTATTAACCAGTGGATTATTCATGATTCCCTCGAACAGGCAAGTTTATGTTCTACTATATTGTATGATAAAATGAGCAAGAAAGGGAGGTTATTTTGATCGATGTAAGAAGTGATACGGTTACCAGGCCGACAAAGGCGATGCGTGAGGCGATGGCTTGCGCTCCGGTGGGCGACGATGTGTATGGAGACGACCCGACCATAAATTCTTTAGAAGAAAAGGCCGCTCGCATTCTTGGAAAAGAAGCGGCGATGTTTACTCCCAGTGGCACCTTTGCCAATCAATGCGCTATCATGACTCATACCCATAGAGGAGATGAGATAATCCTGCTGGAAGATGCGCATATTCTCCAGCATGAAGCCGGTGCTCCGGCGCTCCTTAGCGGCGTCAATATGAGAGCCGCAAGAAGTGTCAACGGAAAATATGACCTGGCCGAACTCAAGGGACTTTTCCGTGACGAAGAAGACATTCACTATCCGAGGACGAGTCTGGTGTGCATGGAAAACGCCCATGGCTCCGGCACCGTCATCGACTTAGAACATATGGAAGCCGTTCACAGACTGGCCTCGGAGCACGGTGTTCCCGTGCACTTGGACGGGGCGCGCCTGTTTAACGCTGCCGTCAGTCTGGGGGTCGATGCATCGCAGATTGCAAAGCATTGTGAAAGCGTTTGTTTTTGTCTCTCCAAGGGATTGATGGCCCCTGTGGGAAGCTTGCTTGTGGGGACAAAAGAATTTATTGATCGAGCCAGAAGAAATCGAAAGATCATGGGCGGCGCCATGCGTCAAGCAGGCATTCTTGCCGCAGCGGGCATCCTTGCGCTCGATGAGCAGATTGAAAGGCTGGCCGTCGATCATAAAAGAGCGCGCCTGCTTGCCAAAGAGCTTTCTTCGCTCCCCGGAATCCGCGTGGCGGATGACCGCCTCGATATAAACATGGTCTTCTTCAGCTGGGAAGATGAAAGAGCTTTGGAAGAAGAACTCCTGAAAAGGGGAATTCTTATGAACGGCGTCGAATATGGCGAGTACCGCATCGTGATGCATGGAGATATCGACGATGAGAAGTTCACAAAGCTGATCGAAGCGATTCGGGATGTCTGCGCCTGATATGGGAAGGTTAAAAGCTTTAGGAAACAAATTAATTGAGATGGATCGCTTGGGGGAGGAAGTCGAACGCTCTCTCCTCGAGGCGCAGCTTCAAGATATCATCGATGAACTGAACCTCCATCGCTTGCAGTTGAGCATAGGAGGGCTCATCAAAGAGACGCAGTATGCCGGCGAAGAGCGTTTCTTCTATAAGAAAGGACGTGTTCGGGAAGAAGACAAAGAAGTTTTTTCGGACCTGCATCGCTTTGCGCTCGATGAAGTCATTGAGGCGTTTCAACATGTGTATGAAATCCTCTACTCAAATATTCGAGGCGCCGTTGCCAGTGCGGCTCTGTCCCAAGAAGAAAAAGATGGCCTGCGCCAAAGGGGTTGGAGAGAAGTTCTTGTCAAAAAATATCTACTTACTCCGGATTTTTCGGGAGATGACGAAGCGCTGAGAGAGCGCTATAAGGACAGCTACTCCGCGTTCTATCTTCTTCGCAAGAGAGACAGTGGAGAGCTGTTTATCTTCCGTTTTTTTGTTCTCGGTGAGTGGACGTGATTCTACAGTCCGTTGTTGTAAAGGCTGTAACGCTTCGCCAATTTCTTCGCAATAGATGGAATTTTTCAAGCCGTTTGATGAAAGAGCTGGCAGCAGAGAAAAAAGTCTTTGTCGACGGCAGAAGCCGCCGTATGGATTATCTTCTCAAAGAGAACTCTCTTGTCACGGTAGATCTCGGATGGGAGAAGAATACATACGAAGCGTTTTCTCGAGAGATCGACGTTCTCTACGAAGATGAGGGACTGATGATTCTCAATAAAGATCCTCTCTTCAGCGTTCATCCTGTCGGAGGACACCGGAAGGATACCGTACTCAATGCCATTGTCTACTATCAGCAAAGACATCGACAGAACTATAAAATACGCTTTGCCCATCGTCTGGATCGAGATACTTCCGGCGCGCTTATCGTGGCAAAAAACAAGTGGATGCATGAAGAGATTTCTCGGCAGTTTCGCCAAGATGGCGTCCTCAAGGAGTATCTTGCCCTCTGCCACAACTCTTTTTCCGGAAGCTTTGTTGTCGAAGGGAAAATAGGGCTCTCGGAAGACGGAATACACAGGGAGTTTCGAGACGACGGGAAAGAGTCGTGCACTCAAGTTTTTACACTTGCCTCAACAGATGAGCGCACGCTGTTTAAAGCCGTTCCGCAGACCGGCAGGACGCATCAGATCCGTGTTCATCTTGCCTCAAAAGGATATCCGATTGTTGGAGATGCGCTCTATGGGGTAAAAGATAGAGCGCCAAGGCAGATGCTTCACTGTCATCGTTTGCAGTTTCGGCATCCTTTGACGGGAGAAATCCAATCGGTGCAAGCCCCGCTCAAACAAGATTTTTTAGATGAAATGGAGGTGTGTCGTCTGTTATGAAACGAGCAACTTTTGGAATATTGTTAATTTTATTGGGAACGGTTTTGCTATTAGAGCTCTTTGAAGTATTGACTTTGCCGAGTTGGAATGAACTTTGGTCATATTGGCCATTCATTCTTGTCGCGTTGGGCTTGTTCTTTCTGTTGCAGGGCGACACGGGGGTTTTCACTTTTTTCCTGATTTTGATCGGAACGCTCTTTTCACTCAGGCGTTTCCATGTCTATCCATTTACAAATGAAGCGGTGATCTGGCCTTCGATCATCATCAGTGCCGGCATTTCTTTCATTCTTTCAGGCTCTTTTTCTGCGGCGTCAGGACGAAGATCCTATTGCGAATCCCCTCGAACCTCTGAACCCGGGGAGCAAACGCGAAAGAATCAACGCTCAATCGATTTTCTCGATGAAAGTGTGTTTTTAAGCGGAAAAAACTTCGCCGTTTCAAGCCTGAATTTTCGGGGAGGAGAGCTAAGCGTAGTTCTGGGAGGGATGGAAGTGGATCTTCGAAATATTAAGCTTACCGAGTCCGCTACCCTGTTTTTGCGTTGCACCCTGGGAGGGATCGATCTGTTCCTGCCTCCGGAGCTTCCCGTAGTGGTTCGAGGTCAGGAGATTCTGGGAGGAGCCGATGTGCGAGTGCACCCTCTCTCCTCGATGGAAGAGCCGGTTTTGACGATCGACTACCATGTTGTGCTCGGGGGCATAGACGTCGTCCAGTAGTTTGGGGCTCGCAGGTGCCTTTTCGAAAAGAGGATGGATAGCATTGATGTTTTCAAAAGAGGATTTCCGTGTTTGGCGGGTATAATTAACACAATAGAAAGAGGCTGTTGATTTTTGCCGGTGCATCTCTCTATCAAGGAGAGTTTTTTTGTCAGTAATTTATTCGGTAAAAAGGCATCCTCGTCTTCAAAGGTATTTCGAAATAACAGATAAAGGAGCGTATTCAATGAAAAGGTTTTTACAAGTCGTATTGGTACTGCTGCTGATGTCTGTGATCACCGGTGTCGTATTTGCCGTCGTCTTTGACCGCCTGCAGGTCACAGATGCGACATCTCCCACGGTGGTGCAGACACCAAAGGAGACGCCGCCGGTCGAGGTTGTCACAGAGACCCGCATCGTCTTTGAAGAAGGATCGATTCCCGAGGTGGTGCAGAGCATTCGCGACAGCGTCGTCATCGTTCGAAAAGAAGTCCAGTCATTTGGAGGGACACAAGTTCAGGGAACAGGATCGGGCGTCATCTACAAGGAAGACAATGAGGCGTTTTACATTATTACAAATGCTCATGTTGTAAGCGGTGGACATCTTTTCAATGTCGGACTTACAGAGGCCCAGCAGTATCCTGCTGAGCTGCTCGGGCTTGACAATGACTCTGACATCGCTACTTTGAAACTTTTAAAAAGTGATCTGGAAGCGGCAGATGTGCCTGTCGTGGCTCGTACCGGAAATTCTACCGATCTCTTCGTCGGCGAAACGGTTCTCGCTGTGGGCAATGCTTTGGGCTATGGGCAGTCTGTCACAAAGGGGATCGTCAGCGCTGTCGGACGAGATATTGAGGGGATGAAAAATGCCGCCTACAGGCTCATTCAGACCGATGCGGCGATCAATCCCGGTAATTCCGGAGGGGCCCTTGTCAACGCTGCCGGCGAGGTGGTAGGAATCAATACGGTGAAAATTGCCTCGACGGAGGTGGAAGGCGTTGGATTTGCCATTCCGATGGAGGCGGCGAAACAGATTGCTGAGGCGATAAGGGAGAAAGGATACTTCCCCAGGACATTTTTGGGTGTCACGGTGAGAAACCTCGATTTCAGCACTCTCTTTATGTATGATTATCCGCTTGGCGTCTATGTAGAATATGTGACCCCGAATTCTCCCGCGCAAAAGGGCGGTATACAAAAAGGCGATCTGATTCTCAAGATCGGCGACAGCGAGGTGACGAATTTTTCGGATCTCGTGTATGAGATTACATCGAGATCGGTAGGAGAAGAAGTGATTATTACGGTTTATCGCCAGCAAAATACCCTGGAGCTTCCTGTGATTTTGGAGAGCAATGACTCATTTCAAAACTAAAACAATGAAGTTTCAACGCAAGTTCATTTTTCTTCGATAAAATGAAGCGAGATTATATCTTTTGGCTTTTTTCGAAGCAGATGAGATGGCTGTCAGGTGGAGATTTGTGTTTCTA
>JAAYOV010000056.1 GCA_012520095.1 Tissierellia bacterium
ACAAAAAGTCGAAAAGTTACGGTTTTGTTCTCACGAGTGATTCGTGGTACGACCCGTATCGATAATAAATATTGAAACAGTGGTGCATATGCCTATCTTGGAATTCAAAAATGTAAGCAAAATATATGACAACACTACGAAGGCGTTGACGGATGTTTCTTTCTCGGTGGATGAAGGTGAGTTTGTCTCGATTATCGGTCCGTCAGGTTCAGGTAAGTCGACTATCCTGCGTTGCATCAACAGACTCGTTGATGTGACGCAGGGTTCCATCATGTTTGACGGACACGATATCAATCGAGCGGATAAGAAAGAAATCCGCCAGGTTCGAAAAAAAATCGGAATGATATTTCAACACTACAACCTTGTCGAACGACTCAGTGTCATTGAGAATGTCTTGCACGGACGTTTAGGCTATAAATCCGCGATCAGCGGTATAGTGAGCGGCTATACGGAAGAAGAAAAAGAAAAAGCTTTTCAGATTTTGGCCATGCTCGGACTTACGGAGCAGGCGTATAAGCGCTGTGATGAGTTGTCCGGTGGACAAAAGCAGCGAGTGGGTATCGCGCGCTCTCTCATGCAGGAGCCCAGGCTTCTTTTGTGCGATGAGCCGATTGCGTCTCTCGACCCCGGCTCATCCAAGGTCATCATGGATCATTTACGCGTGATTAATGAGACGATGAAGATCACCTGTATTGCCAATCTGCATCAGGTGAGCGTTGCGATGAGATATGCCAAGAGGATTATCGGGATCACTTCCGGCCAAATCATGTACGACGGATCGCCTGATGAACTGACAAAGTCAAAAATCTATGAAATATACCAATCGGATGAAGGGGAGCTGATTACAGATGTCAGATGAGAAGATGGATATAAAAACGGAAAAAGCGCCTAGGCCACAAGATCAGACATCTGTGTTTGTAAAGAGAAAACGGACATTTACATTGGCGCTTTTAGGTGTGGCCGTTCTCTTTGCTGTCTCAGCGGCTGTGACGGAATATGATGTGATCGGCGGTTTTGAGTCGATTCCCAGAGCGGTCAGCTGGATGGCACAACATTTTATTCCGGATGCAAAAGCATGGTCGCGACTCCCTTATATTCTCTCTAAACTTGTCGAAACAGCGCTTATGTCTGTAGCTGTCACCGTGTGTGCGGGGATATGCGCATTTTTCTTCAGCCTGTTTGGGACAAAAACTACGAAAACGGATCCTTTGATCGCGAGAATCGTCAGAATTGTCGCGGCATTTTTTAGAAATGTTCCGGATGTCGTGTGGGCCATGCTCTTATTGTTTTCTTTCGGTCAAAACATCTTGACAGGTTTTTTTGCGCTGTTTTTTTCCACTTTCGGAATGCTGACACGCACATTTATTGAAACAATCGATGAGGTCAGCGCATCCTGTGTGGAGGCGCTGTACGCAACAGGTGCTACATCTCTACAGACAGTATTTCATGGCGTCATTCCCTCATCGCTTCCTGAAATCATCTCTTGGATTTTGTATATGATCGAAACCAATATCCGCTCATCTACGTTGATCGGCATTCTTACGGCAACAGGGATCGGATATCTGTTTGATCTTTATTACAAGCGCATGGATTACAGTTCGGCAAGCCTCGTCGTTATTTCTATTGTGATACTGGTCATCGCCATAGAGATTCTATCAAATAAAATCAGAAAGGTGATTATGTGATGAGTGAACTCGATATTGCCGGTGGGCTTCCAATTTCTCTAGATATAAGTAAATATATGCGCAAGACTCGCGGAGGCAAGATCAAAACGGCGACAAAATCGAAAAGTGACTTCGCCATTAAAATGACGATATTTGTCTTGCTGACTCTTACCGTGTACGGCTTTGCTACATTTGATTATAAAAATATCGATATGGCAAGAGCCGCGATTGGCACATGGAACAATGTGAAAGTGCTGTTCGGCCAGCCGAGATTGACATACAGCACCTGGGGTGCGACATTGCATGCTCTGCTAGTGACGTTTTTTCTAGGTGCTCTGGCTACGATCTTCGGCGCAATAATAGCTTTTTTCGGCGCTTTGCTGTGTGCTAGGAATATCGCTAATCCATATGTGGCTAGTATGACAAAAAGTTTTGTTGCATTTATAAGAGCCGTTCCGACAATACTGTGGGTGCTGATTTTTACAGTTGCGGCGGGTCTTGGCAGTGTTGCTGCCGTTATCGGACTCACCTTCCATAGCGCGGGCTATTTGATCAAGGCATATGCCGAAGCTATCGAAGAGGTGGAGGAAGGCACTATCGAGGCGCTGAAAGCCTGCGGTGCCGGTTTCTGGCAGATAGTGTTTCAAGCCATTGTCCCTTCTTCTATCAGCCGAATGACCGCATGGACTTTTTTACGCTTTGAGATCAACTTCACCAATGCGCTTGCCGTAGGCGCTGCAGCGGGAGTAGGCGGCATCGGATTCGATCTGTATATGGCAGGCAACCATTACTTTGATCTTCGCGAGCTCGGTTTTATCACCTATGTAGTGGTGGCGGCCGTGATCTTTTTGGAAATGATTGCCACAAGAATCAAGGCGACGGTAAGGTAGCTGAAAAAACTTTGAATATTAACGTCATTTTTCTTGTGAAAGTTATCTATTCATCCTGTTTTATGTGGCATTAAGATTGAAGTTTTATTGTCGCCTGCTATGGATTTGCAAAGGAGCTTTGGTCATGCAAGAGACTTATTATGATTTTTCAGCATTTGAATTATTAAAAGATAAAAAGCCGCTGCTGGTGTGCGATGATGCTTTTGACTCGTTTAACATAAAACTTCCCTGTGAAGTGATCAGGTTCAGCGATTTTACGCCGAATCCGGTATATGAAGATATTCAGTCGGGAGTGGATGTATTAAAAAAGAACGGATGTGACTTTATCGTAGCTATTGGCGGCGGGAGTAGCATCGACACAGCGAAGGGAATAAAATTCTTTCATCAGACGGATCTTCCGGTCATGGCGGTTCCGACAACTTCCGGCACCGGCAGCGAGGCGACTCATTTTGCGGCTATATATAAAAATGGTGAGAAACGATCCATCTCTGATGAAAAGCTGTTGCCGGAATACGTCGTTTTGCGGGCCGACATGCTGAAAACACTGCCTATTTATCAAAAAAAATGCACCATGCTCGATGCGCTCTGTCAGGCGATAGAGTCCTGGTGGTCAAAAAAAGCGACGAAAAAAAGCATCATATATTCCAAAACGGCCATCGCTCTGATTGTCGCCAATATGGAAAGCTATTTAAAAAATGATGATGACGGGAATGAAAAAATGCTCTACGCCTCCCATATAGCGGGAAAAGCCATTAATATCACGACGACCACAGCGCCTCATGCCATGAGCTACAAGTTGACTGCTCTCTATGGCTTGCCACATGGGCATGCCGTTGCCATCTGCTTGCCGAAAGTGTGGAGACAGACGAAGAATTACAACAACATCGCCGACGCACTTGGCAAAAAGAATCATAAAGATGCCGTTTTGTTTTTTGAGGAAATGCTGTTGAAACTCGATATTCTTCCGCCTCAAAATGCGAAAGCGGATGATGTAGATCTTTTGACGGATTCGGTAGATCCTCAAAGGCTGAGTAACCATCCGGTTCCGCTGGATAGGGATACGATAAAAAAAATGTACAGAGAGATTTTGGGGGTGTAAAATGCCAAAGAAGATTCAGGCCGTTATTTTCGATTGGGCGGGAACGACGATAGACTACGGTTGTTTTGCTCCGGTGAAAGGGTTTATAGATGGTTTCAAAAGTCTCGGCATAGACATCACCAATGAAATGGCAAGAAAGCCGATGGGACTTTTAAAGCTTGATCACACCAGGGCGATTGCTGCAATGCTTCCTGAACCGATTTCCGAAGAACAGATTTTACAGGCGTACGGGGTGTTTGAAAAGACTCTCTTTGCCAATATAGAGCAGCATTGCGATATGAAGGATCATGTTGTAGAGACCGTCGCCGCTTTGCGAGAGCGGGGGATCAAGGTAGGCTCCACCACCGGTTACACTGCCGAGATGATGAGGGGCATTTTGCAAAAAGTGGCGGATCAGGGGTATTCCCCCGATTTCTGGATCAGCGCCGATCAGACGGCAAAAGGCAGGCCGTATCCTTACATGATCTGGAATAATCTCATGCAGTTTGGAATTTTAGATGCGAGAGAAGCTGTAAAAGTAGGAGATACGATCTCAGATATAGCGGAGGGAAAGAATGCGAACTGTTGGACGGTGGGCATTATCATGGGTTCTTCAGAACTTGGACTCACACGCGATGAGGTTAACGCTCTATCCCGGCAGGAACTCAATGATCGAAAAGAAGCCGTACGCGCAGCGTACTATAAGGCCGGGGCGGATTACATCATTGATGATATGGATGAGCTTTTAGATGTCATCGATGATATCAACCGAAAGCTCGATCAAAACGCCGATCGCATATTATTGACCCCGGGACCTCTGACAACGCGACATTGTGTCAAGCATGCCATGTTGACGGATCATTGCACATGGGATGATGCGTATAAAGCGATCACGAGTTCCGTGATGGACGATATTACTCATATTTCCGCCGACGATAATTACACAACTGTTTTACTTCAGGGAAGCGGCTCGTATGCAGTAGAGGCGATGATAAACAGTTTATGCGCAAAAGATGAAAAAATACTATTTTTGGTCAATGGTGAATATGGAAAGCGGATGCTCACAATCGCTGAAAAATCTCGCAGAAATTATGACAGTTTAATCTTTGATGAGACAAAGTCGATTGACCCGAATGTGGTTGAAGAAAAACTGCAGAAGGATACAGACATTGCGGTGGTCGTGTTTGTTCACTGTGAGACCACCACCGGCCTTATCAATCCTCTTGAAGAACTGACGAAGCTTTCCAAATCATATGGCAAAAAGGTGTTTGTCGATGCCATGAGCAGCTTTGCGGCCTATGAGATCGATATGCCGGGTCTCGACATGGATGCGCTGGCGGCAAGCTCAAACAAGTGTTTAGAAGGATTGCCGGGTCTGGCGTTTGTGGTCGCGAAAAAAACGCTGATCGAGGAAAGCGCCGGTCATTGTCCATCTCACAGCCTAGATTTGTTCGATCAATATCAATGTTTTTGCACAGACGGTAAGTTTCGCTTCACATCGCCCACAAATGTGCTGTTGGCTCTGAGACAGGCAATCGATGAATATAAAAAGGAAGGCGGATTGCCGGCCCGAAGAAAGCGATATATGGAAAATCAACAAATTCTCCTCCAAGGACTCGCAAAACTTGGCATTCGACCTATTATAGCGCCTGAAGATCAATCATACATAATAACAACCTATGAGCTTGGAGAGTTGAATTTCTCCACTTTATATGAAACGTTGAAAGAGGATGGATTTGTCATCTATCCCGGAAAACTGACCTCCATGCCGACATTTCGATTGGGCAATATTGGAGATGTGTATTCTGAGGACATGACGGAACTTGTAGCGGCTATAGAGAAGTGTATTTAGGCAGAGAGGGTCTCGAAAACGCTTTAAGTTAAGAGATTTGGAGAGCTTTTATGAAAGTAAAAAAGTTTGCTATAAGATTTATTATTGTGTTGTTGGTGATCAGCATCTTCGTATTCGTTTTGATGAGGATACAGATCGATGAACTGGAAAAATACGATTTTCACGCGATTGAGATTGCCGATTTACCGGACGGCATATACCGGGGCGGCGCGTCCGCGGTGTTGGTCAGCGCAAAGGTAGAGGTGACTGTGTCCGACGGACATATCCTGAAGATAACGCTATTGGAGCACAGCCATGGACCCGGCTATGGAGCGGAAATGATTTGTGAGGACATCGTAGAGTTCAATAGCCTGGATGTAGACAGCATCAGCGGAGCGACGGCTTCAAGCACGGTTGTCAAGGCTGCCGTGTTAGAGGCGTTAAAAAGCGGGAAAACTCCGTGAAGCATAGATATCAACCGGATGCCATCTTCATACACTTTGGCAACGCCGGGATGTCAAACAGCTGCTGTTCATTTGTAATTAGCAGGCTTCATATACCCTGAAAAAATGAAACGATGAGACGGATAACGGCCCTGCATCGCAATAGAAATATTTGAGCAAAATACCGACAATGAAACAGTCTTTTTTAGGACTGTTTATTTGAAATGATCTTAAATGAGAATTTGGCGACAGCTTAACAGATGTCTGTGCAGCATCGGAATTTATACGTCATCACAGAAGATATCGATGAGAAGGAGAAGAACGTATGATAGTGATTGTTTCAGATGACAGCGGAGGAAATTGGGGGACGGAACTCGAAGAAGCAGTGTTTCATACAGGAAATCATGTTGTTCGCTTTGCTGCGAACAGCCTCGATATCAAGCCTTGTACCGCCTGCGGAAACTGCAGCGGGAAAACATATGGGCGCTGTATCATTCCCGACGACATGCAGAAGGTGTTACCGAAGATCGCCGGCTGCCGGACACTCGTGCTGATTTCCCCGGTCGTGTTCGGCGGCGTCAGTCATCATATAAAGAAGGTGATGGATCGTATGGCAGCCGTCGGAAATCCCCGTTACCGTGTGAACGGCGGGGAGCTGGTAAAAGGAATGAGCGGATCGGGTATGAATTATTTCATGGTAGGAATCGGAGACAAACTGAAAGAAACGCAACGGTCTGCTTTTATATCCCTGCATGAAGAAAACAGAAAAATTATGAGCGCAAAGGGGAAGGCTTTTATCCTCGACGAAGGAGCGAATAAGGCCTCGATGATAAAAATCGCGCAGGAGATTGTCCATGAACAAGTCTGATATGATGCTTCTTTGTGCCAGTCCCAGACGCGAAGGGACAAGTGCTATGCTGCTAAGGCGTATTTCTTCTGTCACCGACGGCGAGCTGGTATACTTGCCTCAAAGGGGTTTCCTTGATGAAATGGTGCAGACTATGAAACAAGCTGCAACCATCGTTATATCCGGTCCTTGTTACATAAATACTTATCCTGCAAGATTGATAGAGCTATTGGAAACGGCATCTTCCATGGGCGGGTTTTACGGACAAAAGTTGTATGGCATCATCAACGGAGGCATGCCTTATGTTCATACGCATCGGCACGGGCTTACCTGTCTGCAACTGTTTGCAGAGCAGAATCATCTGTTGTGGCAGGGTGGTTTTGTACTCGGAGGCGGCGCCATGCTTGACGGCAGTCCCTTGGAAAAGCATATGAATCACAAGACAGTCGTGCCGGCTTTTGATCAGTTTATTCGTCATATTGTGGAGGGCACACCGTCTCCCGAGTATCTATATGAACAGCTGGAACCTTGTTACGGCAAAATTTTGACTCATGTTCTTGCGAGAATGCTGACACTTCGCGTTGTGAAGCATATTAAGAAGTACGGACATGATCCAAATGCTCCAAATTGGTATCTGCGGGAGCGGGATCTTGAAAATGATCGTGTTGACCCTGTATAATTTTCAGGCATTGTCACAGTCTTTGCTTCTTGTCGGCGCGAAATTTTGTTATAAACTGCTTCCGCTGTTGACAACCGGCTGAGCGTCACGGTTTCCGCATAACACGACCAGAAGATTTGAAACCATAGCCGCTTTATGCTCTTCATCCAAGGTCACCGTCTCATTCTGAGAAAGTTTTTCCAGCGCCATTTCAACCATCCCAACAGCTCCGTCGACAATCAGTTTGCGAGCATCTACAATGGCACTTGCTTGTTGCCGCTGAAGCATGACAGCGGCAATTTCTTGTGCATACGCCAGGTAGGTGATTCGTGCTTCCAGGATTTCAAGACCTGCTTCTTGCACCTTATCCTGAATTTCATTTTTTATGCGACGGGCCACTACTTCGCTGGAACCGCGCAGACTTTCTTCATCGTTTTCCTCGTTTTCTGTATCCGTATGGGGTGCCACATCATATGGATAGACGCGTACAATCTCGCGCAGTGCACTGTCACACTGTAGGGACAAATATTCTTTGTAATTGTCGACATTGAAGACGGCCTTAGCAGTGTCTACTACTCGCCAGATGACGGCAATGCCGATTTCCACGGGATTACCCAAACTATCGTTTACCTTTTGTATGGAGTTGTTCAGTGTCATGGCTTTAAGTGAAATTCGCTTTCCTTGAACTTCCACATCTACCTTGGCATTGTCACCGGAGATGGAAATTCCTTTTTTACTCGTCTGTACATCGCCGCTTTGCCCAAGTCTTGTTTTGGCGGCGGGATTTACTGCTATTGAGAAGGGATGAACAAAGAAGAAACCGGGTTCACGCAAGGTACCGGTATATTTTCCGAAGACGGTCAGGACGAGTGCTTCATTTGGCTTGAGTATCTTCAATCCGAGAAATGGGAGAAAACCGCAGATCATCCAAACAATGCCTATCACTAGAGGCAGAATGCCAATCCTCTTTTCACTTTCCAGGAGAGTACTTCCAAATACTACAAACCCGATGGCGATAAGATACAGTGCGATTGACAACAACAGAACCGGGATTCCGGGCAAGGCTTTGAGTTGTTTTTCTTTCATGAGGCACCTCCTTGAGTCGAGATCATTAGATCTATTAAAAGTATATAGAATTCATGTAATGATAAGATAGAGAAAATGTAAACTTTAGATAAACTTTCTTCCATGCATCGTAAAAATACTTGCGTAACTTCTGAGTCTCTAAAGAGCGTGAAAAAGAGGATCACCCTTGTAGAATGTTGTTAGCAAGACAATACCACTACACAAAGGAGATTCTATTACGCATGACTTATCACAGAGCTTATCTAAGGAATTGATTCAAACAAAACATGAATATATCTCAAGCATCGTTCGGTGCTTGAAATATATTCATGAAAAGAGGATGTATTCCGTGTGATGGCTTTTCAGTGCAATATTACATGGAATGGCTGTTTTGGCTCGTCTGCTTGCGACGCTTAGCAAAGCCGGTGATGGTTTTACTGATAAGAGTGATCACGACAATCTGCACGGGGATCAGAAGGGCTACTTGTGTCAGTCGTGTGATCAGAATCGGAAGATACTTTGTCTTGTAGAGAATGCTGATCCACAAGGTATTCAGCAGGAGGCTGAGGATGAGCTGATTGATTCCGACGGCGCTTAAGATTCTGGGAAGCGTCTGTTTCTTATGCAGAAAGACCCCAAATACGAAGCCTGTCAAAGCGGCGGTGAAAGTGAAGCCGGGAAAATACGCGCCGATTGGAAACAGGATCGCTCCCATCAGATCCGCCAGTGCGTTGACGATGGCGGCTTTTATAGGGCCTAGAAGAATTGCCGCAATGACGATGGGAACAAAGGCGAATCCGATCTTCATATTCCATACGGAAAAAGACAGAAAGCGGGAGAGGATGATCTCCATGGCCAATAGTGCCGACATGAGCACCATGTCTTGCACTTGAAAGAAATTGTTGTTTGATGAGGGGTGTTTTTCTTTGTACATAAAAACCTCCGATACGGTTTGTGCCGCAAGGGAGGTCTTTCTCCAAAGCGGCAGTGGATGCGGATACGACATCGCAAAGCGTGATTGCTTCTTCGTCCGGCGGCAACTTCCCATCCGCGGGCACTTAACGCGTCGCTCCTACTCTGCATTTACAAATATCTTGTAAGGACCGGCTGTAAAAGTCAATACCTATTCTATATTACAGTGTCGCTATTATAGCATTTAAAGAGTATATCATATTCTTGTGTTCTATTTCGCCAATGTCTTTTCCGCTGCTTCTATCACATGTTTGGCCAGAACAGAGGTGGTGACAGTGCCGACTCCTCCGGGGACGGGGGAGATGGCGGCGACAATGGGTTCGGCTTCAGCGAAGTTGACGTCCCCACAGAGAGTGCCTTCTTCGGTGAAGTTGATGCCGACGTCTATGACCACTTGGCCGGGTGAAAAGTATTCCTTTCCTATGAGATTTGCCCTACCTGCAGCCACGATGACAACTTCTGCTTCTCGGGTGACAGAGGGCATGTCGACTGTCCTTGTGTGGCACACGGTAGCTGTGGCATTTCGACTGGTCAACATCAGAGCGGCAGGTCTACCCACGACGAGTGATCTTCCGATGACAGTTGCTTTTTTTCCGTTTAGATCGATGCCAAAATGCTCGAGAATCTCCATACATGCAGCGGGCGTGCAAGGAGGATACCCCTGATCCGTGCCTGCGAAGACGCCGGCAAGGGATCCGTTTGTAATCCCGTCGACATCTTTTGCCGGGAGAAGAGCGTTCCGCACCACTTCATCGTCAAAATGCTCCGGCAGCGGGCGGAAGAGCAGACAGCCGTGAATAGAAGGGTCATTGTTTACTTCTTCGATGACCTTGATTAGCTCTTCTTGTGTTGCTGATTCAGGCAGGATAAAGTTCTTGGTCGAAATGCCGATTCTTTTACAACGATTCGTTGCGCCTCTTTCATAGGCGATATCGTCTTGTCGCTCGCCGACTCGAACCATGGCAAGACAAGGTGCAACTCCTTTTTCTTCAAGAGCTTGCGCACGCTTGCTCAACTGCTCGTTGAGAGCGGCGACGACTTCTTTTCCGGATAAAATTTTTGCCATATTTTATCACTAAAATGTCTTTTAGTTTCCCCCTTTCTGATGGTTTCGTTTTATGCGCTCATTGCGAATCTCGATACTTGATACGACTTACTATACTGGTTTATCGAAAACGAGCAGAGACCTGCTCAACGATTGAATCGCAAAGAGGGAGATATTTGTCCAGCATAGCATAAGCTTTTTTGTTGATGTCTTCTGCGTATGTACGATCATCCATAGATTTCGTATTAATGAAGACATTCAATGAGGCACCTATCAGGGCGGCTCGACAAAAAGCAGCTCCACATCCGGCATCGCTGATGGCGATAGCGGAGCCTTTTTCGGCAAACTCTGCCATGAGATCGATCGCCTTACAACATGTCTCCATAATCTCGAACGGTACGCTGCAGGCATCCTTCAATACGGCTGCCATAACTTCCGCCTTATGCTTCTGCTGCTCCGGCGTTTCGCGAGGAAGACCGTAAGCTTTGCTCAGTGGCTCAAATACTTCGGCATCGCGGTCGACAAGATGCAAAAACTCTTGCTGAAGAGCATCTGCTTTTGCTTTCATTCTTTGCATATCTTCTTCAACATCTGCATATCTTTTTTTGCCTACTGTGAGGCTGCCGACCATATTGCCGAGGGCTGTTCCGACGGCGCCCATAAGGGCGCTTGCGCCGCCGCCACCGGGAACAGGCTCTTTTGAGGCAAGAACTTCCACAAAGTCTTTACAACTGTAATCAACTATTTTCATATACACTCCTTAGAACAGTCCGGAGATTCTTCCGTTTTCATCCACATCGATTTTTTCTGCGGAGGGAACTTTGGGGAGACCGGGCATGGTCATGACTTCACCGGTAAGCGCTACGATGAATCCGGCTCCTGCAGAAACTTTCAGATTGGGAACTTTGACGGTGAATCCCTTGGGTGCTCCAAGCAATGTGGGATCGTCAGAGAAGCTGTATTGTGTCTTTGCCATACAGATGGGCAGCTTATCAAAGCCGAGTTCAGTCAGTCGCTCGATTTGTTTTACTGCGTTACCGACCAATTGTACGCCGTCTGCACGATAAACTTTCTTTGCGATGGCATTGAGTTTATCCAGAATAGGAGCTTCAACATCATAGGCAAATGAGAAATCATTTTCCTGCTCACAGAGACGTACGACTTCTTCTGCCAGCGCTTTGCCGCCCTCGCCGCCTTTGGCCCATACTTCGGACAATGCGACATTGACGCCCAGCTCTTTACATCTGGCTTCCACCAGATCCAGCTCCGCTTTAGTATCAGTGGGGAATGCATTGATGGCTACCACGACGGGGAGTTTGAATACGGTTTTTACATTTTCAACGTGTTGGAGGAGGTTGGGTAGTCCTTTATCCAATGCCTCCAGGTTTTCCACTCCCAATTCTGACCTTGAGACACCTCCGTGATGCTTGAGAGCGCGGATCGTCGCAACGACGACAACGGCAGAGGGCTGAAGTCCTGCCATGCGGCATTTGATGTCGAAGAATTTCTCCGCTCCCAGATCTGCGCCGAAGCCGGCTTCTGTCACGAGATAGTCAGCGAGCTTAAGGGCGAGAGATGTCGCCATGACACTGTTGCATCCGTGGGCAATATTGGCAAAAGGTCCGCCGTGAACAAAGGCGGGTGTGCCTTCGAGTGTTTGAACCAGATTGGGTTTCAGTGCATCTTTAAGAAGAGCGGCCATTGCCCCTTCCGCTTTAAGATCTTTGGCAAGAATCGGTTTATTTTCTCTCGTGTACGCTACGACGATACGAGCCAGCCTTTCTTTCAGATCGGTGATGCTGCTGCTTAAGCACAGGATGGCCATAATTTCGCTTGCCACCGTGATGTCGTAGCCGTCTTCTCTGGGCACTCCGTTGCCTACGGCGCCAAGTCCGCAGACGATACTTCGAAGTTGGCGATCATTCATATCTACACAGCGTTTCCATACGACCCTGCGCACATCGATGTTGAGTGAATTGCCTTGTTGAATGTGGTTGTCAAGCATGGCGGCAAGAAGATTATTTGCCGCGCCGATGGCATGGAAGTCACCGGTGAAATGAAGATTGATATCTTCCATGGGGATGACCTGCGCGTATCCTCCGCCCGCGGCTCCGCCCTTGACTCCGAATACCGGTCCAAGAGAAGGCTCGCGTAAGGCGATAAAGGCATTCTTCCCGATCGCTCGTAGCCCGTCTCCGAGTCCTACAGAGGTAGTCGTCTTTCCTTCGCCTGCAGGAGTGGGGGTGATGGCGCTGACTAAAATCAGTTTGCCGTTCGGCTTGTCCGCCAGTTCATTGAGAATGGAGAGATTTACTTTTGCTTTGTTTGAGCCGTACGGCTCCAGATACTTTGCGTCAATTCCGGCTTTGGATGCTATCTCGGTGATAGGCAGTCCTGTTGTTTCTTGTGCTATTTCAATATCGCTTTTGAATCCCATGCTAGCTCCTTTCGATGCAGTTCGTA
>JAAYOV010000057.1 GCA_012520095.1 Tissierellia bacterium
CCGTTCTTTGTCAAGGCGATCGGATCGCTTGCATTGGCAGCACACAAGAGTTAAAAGCGCTTTCCTTTGACGAAGCGGTGGACCTCAAGGGGAAAACGGTTCTTCCGGGTCTGAATGACTCTCACTGCCATATCAGCGGAATCGGGGCTACGTATGTGCAGGTCGATCTGACGAAATGCCGCTCAATCCGCGAGATCATTGAGGTGTGCAAAGAATTCATCGCCGAGAACCCCGAACTCAGCAAGTATGGACTTCGAAGCATGGGGTGGAATCAGGATCTCTTTACAGAGGGGCAGAGGCGTCTGTTGACGAAATACGATGTCGATCAAATCTCAACAGATATTCCGATTTCCCTTCAGCGTGTATGCGGTCATCTCAGCGCTGTCAATTCGAAGCTCCTTGAGCTTGCTAAAGTCGATGGACAGACCTTGCCTCCGACAGGCGGCACCATCGAAAAAGGCGAGGACGGGGAGCCCAACGGAATCCTCACGGAGAACTCCATCCATTGGATTGAAAGTTTTCTGCCGCCATATAGCGATGAGATAAAAGAAGAATCCATTGCCAAAGCTCTTTTGTACGCACAGAGCCTTGGACTTACTTCCGTGCAGGCAAATGATGTGGGAGGGCCCAACACGTACGGAGATATGCGCATCCTGCGCAAGATTTACGAAGAAGGCAAAGTCGGCATCCGCTTTCGCCATCAGATTTGCTTTGATGAACCCGATGAGATGGATGTCTTTATGCAAGGGGAAGGGAAAGAGCCTGTTTACACAGAAGGCAGGCTTTTTCTCGGCCCTGTAAAGATGTTTAAAGACGGCTCTCTTGGAGGATATACGGCTCTGATGAGAGAAGGCTATAAGAGCGATCCGCACAACAAAGGAGTTCCTGTGACGGACTACCCGTCGCAAAAGGCTTTTGTGCAGGAAGCCGCCGATCGGGGATGGCAAGTCGTCACCCATGCCATAGGAGATCGGGCCATCGAAGAGACGCTCGATGCGTATGAGAGCTCCTTTTCTGAAGAGGGAAATGTCCTGCGCCACGGGCTCGTCCATTGCCAGATTACAGATGGGGCTCTTTTGAAGCGAATCGCCCGATTGGATGTCCCCGTCTTTTATCAGCCCATTTTTCTCAACTATGACTTGCATATTGCAGAGGACAGGGTGGGCGCCGAACTGGCGGCTTCTTCTTATGCATTTAAGACGGCCGAAGATCTCGGGATTCATGTCAGTTACGGCACCGATGCACCGGTGGAGAGCCTGAATCCGTTTCCAAATATTTACTCTGCCGTTACTCGCTGCGATCTGAGCGGATATCCTGAAGGCGGATATGTCCCCGAGGAGAAGGTTTCCCTTGAGCAGGCGATAGATGCCTACACCATCGGGTCGGCTTACTGCGAGTTTCAAGAAGAGGTAAAGGGCAGAATAAAAGAAGGTTATCTGGCCGACTTCACCGTCCTCGACAGAGACATCTTCTCTGTCGATGCCCGTGAGATCAAAGATATAAAAGCCTCCATGACGATTGTCGGAGGAGAGATCGTTTTCGAAGCGACTACATAAGCATATTTATATTCGGTTTATTGTTTCATGTTCGGTTGAATCTTTTGAATAATGATATAACACTCTCACATGGCAAAGTGTGGTGTTATTTCATATATCTATGTGCTACAATAATCGCGATAACGAGAACCTGGTTTTCCTGCGAAGGACCACATTCATTTCCGTCGGTATTTTTTCAATGATTACAGAAGTATAAGCGAGAGCGTTTTTTCAAAAGAGGATGTCTGTAAAACTAGCAAACAACTTAATAGCCCTTAGTGGAGAAATCAAAATATGGAGGAAAAAAGATGAGCAACATCACAGACAACACTATTGATCTCGATCAACTGTTTGCTGAGGGGAAGGAGCTTCCCGAAATTGCGCCCGCTCCGGGAGAAAGATGGTTTCCGCTTGAGACGAGACTGGAAGATGATCTCAAGGATTATTGGGGCGGAGACTGGGGTTGCTCTTCTGAAGTGAGCAGATTGAGGGCTGTTCTCCTGTGTAGACCGGGTAAAGAAATCGAGTCGTTTGACCATGAAA